>JBFMGX010000042.1 GCA_040752595.1 Candidatus Zixiibacteriota bacterium | reverse complement strand
GATCGACGGGCATCGCCAGATGGCAGAACTCGTCAACCAGAAATGGCATCTCGCCGCGTAACAATGCCGGATGCCTGAAGCCGAAAGGATACGTCAGGAGATTTTCAACAAGAAGCGGGACGCCGCCAGATCGCGTCGTACACCTCTTCTCGGGCCTGCGCCCGGATGGTCTCATACACAGATCGCGGCATTGGGTGGGATGGCATCGGCGCCTTCCTGCTCCGGCAGGGAGCACGAATCTGGTTGGTTGTTGGCGATTGCGGTCCGGAAGACTACGCGGATGAAGTCGTCAGCTGAGCACTCAATATGCTCGATGATGGAGCGGATCAGATGCTCGCGTTCCGTGGGAACAAGCACATACCAGAGGGCATCGAATTCACTCAGAGCCGCCGACACGCCCGGCAGATCGATGGAACCGTCCAACCACCGCCCCAACGCCCCCAAATCCCGCCGGTATGCCGCCCGGGTGTGCCCAGACCGCCCGTCTGCCGCCTGCTGGCGGGCGAACCCTGCAATCGCAGCTTCGAGCTTCATCTGCCCGACCTCCCCCGCCCTGCATCACTTCATCGATTGAACGGCGAGGAAGTCAAGTCGAGGAAGCGGATAGGGATCTCCCATCGCTTCGTCGGCATCTTTCCTTGCGAAGGGAATGTTCCCAATGTCCGTCTTCGGCCTTCTTGCTACCAAGAGGATGGCCCCACGGACGCATGACGGCGGACGATTTGCGGGGTCGGGGCGAAGCGGGGGAAGCGTCCACGCGCACTTGATACAAGAGGACTCCGGCCGCCGAACTTCAGGGCCACAGTCCAGTAAGACAGGTATCACGCCGGATTCCCCTGCAATCGGTATTCCTCTCCGGGGACGAACATAGTATGCTGGCTGCGTGGTGACCGTGCTGCTGTCTGGTGTGCTGCTCCTCACTGCCGCGGCGTACGCCTCCGTGGGCCTTGGAGGCGGATCATCTTACCTTGCGATTCTCTCCTTTTGGAGTCACGATCCTGACCAGATTCGCCCTTTGTCCTGGGGGTTGAACGTTGTTGCTGCGGGTGTCGGTTCGATCATCTACCACCGGTCCGGGCACATGTCATGGCGGCTGTCGATTCCGATCCTGATCGGGGGAGTGGTCGGCGCTGCGATCGGGGCGCGGATGCCGATCTCGGCTGCTGCATTCCGCTGGCTTCTGGCCGCAGCACTGTTGGCCATCGCAATCCGCATGTTCTGGGGCAAAAAGCAGCGGATGACCGCTGCGCCGAAGCTATCCGACTCATGGTGGACCCGGCTTGCGATCGGAGTTGCGGTCGGGATCCCCTCCGGGATGGTCGGAATCGGCGGGGGAATTCTCCTGGGGCCGCTGTTGGTCTCTCTGGCCGTTGCCGACACCAAGATCGCCGCGGCGACCACGAGTCTGTACGTGATGCTCAGCTCGGCGGCGGCGCTGAGTGCGCATGTCGCGGGCGGCGGGTTGGTTGATGGGCAGCGACTTGCCGTGTACGGACTGGTATGTATGCTGGGGGCGTTTGTCGGCTCACGTTATGGGGCGCTCAAGGCGAAACCCCGACATCTGGAATTGATCTTCGCGTGCCTGATTCTGATCGCGGCGGTCCGTTTGGTGTTGATCCGGCGTTGACGGCCACCGACTCGTTCACACCCGCACATGACGTGGAGTCGTGACCCTCGGCCACATGGAGAATCTGCACGGCATCGCCGACTCGGACACCGCCTCCGATCAGAACGCGCGCGAAGATGCCTTCGCGGGGCATCACACAATCCCCCGCAGCGAAGTAGATCGCGCAGCGGTTGTGACATTCCTTGCCGAGTTGCGTGATCTCCAGCAGCGTGACGCCGACCGCCAATCGGTCGCCGATTCGCACGTCGGTGATATCGACACCGAACGTCGTGATGTTCTCGGCAAAGGCGCCGGGACGGACATTTAGTCCACGGGCACGGATCTTGGCAATGCTCTCAGACGCCAGGAGACTGATCTGCCGATGCCAGGGGCCCGCATGGGCATCGCCTCGGATGCCCCAATCGGCCACCAACTGCGCCCGGGGCACATTGGTCTTCGGTACACCTTTCGTCGTGCTGGTCGAGAGCGCCAGCACGGTTCCCTGTCGCGGGGAATCGGGCTTCACTGCCGCCACTCCAGAAGCCGGATATTGACATCGGCGCCGACGCGCAGGTCTGTTTGCTCTACGGGACAATCAATTAAACACTCCGCCTGTGCCAGACCAGTGAGCATGTGGGATTCCTGCGCTGCCGTCGGCGTCACCAGCAGTCTGCCGTCCTCCCGACGGGTGACACCGCGCACCCACTCCAGACGACCGGCCTTCTTGCGCAGGGGTTTGGCGAGTGTCGCAACCGAAGTCCCCGGCGCGTGGTTCTTCAGGCCGAGGATCTTCAGGAGGGCCGGCTTGACCAGTTGATGGAAAGACAACAGCGCCGATACCGGATTACCGGGGAGGCCGAAGACGAGCGCATGGGACGTGCGCGTCATGCGAGGAGGTCGGTGGCGCCCTTGCGGGCGATAGACGCCAAAGTAGTTTGGTTTCCCGGGCTTGATCGCGACCTTCCAGAAGAGCGTATGCACACCCAGCTCCTCCAGAATCGGCTTCACCAGATCCCGGTCGCCGACCGACACGCCACCAACAGTAATGAGCACATCGGCGGAGCTCAGCGCACGGCGGAGATGGTTCCGGATGGGGGACGTACGGTCCTTCGTATGCACGATCCTGCCGGCTCCGATTCCCAGTTCTTGCAGAGCTGCAGCCAGAGCCGGGGAGTTTGAGTCATGGATCTCCCCGGCACGCAGTGACTGGCCCGGCCGACGCAGCTCATCGCCGGTCACAATCAGGACGACTGTCGGTTTGCGATAGACGGTGACCGATGCATGACCCGCTGCGGCCACCAGGCCGATGACCGGCGGTGTGATCCGCGTACCGGCGGGCAATAAGAGCGCACGTTTACGGTACTCTTCACCCCGGCGACGGACATTGTCGCCGCGTCGCGCCGCCTCACGAACGATCAGCCCGGAATCGTGCTCTGTGCAAACTTCTTTCATGACGACGGTGTCGGCGCCGCGCGGCAGCGGCGCACCGGTCATGATCCCGACCGCTGTGCCTCTGCGGACGATCGCCCGCGACGGCCGCCCGGCATAGGCGGCTCCCACCAACTCCAGCGGGACGGGAGCGCGTGCTGCCGCGCCGCGCAGGTCGGCCGCACGCACGGCATATCCATCCATCGCCGATTGGGAAAAACGCGGCGAGTCGTAACGGGCGCGCAACGGCCTGGCGAGTACGCACCCAGGTGAGTCCTCCAGTCGCACGCGCTGCACACCAAGCGGACCGGTCTGCCTGAGTACCATACTTAGTGCGTCGGAATAGTCGATCATTCGCCTGGCTCCGCTGACCGGGCCGGATCGGCGGGATGTCCGCCACCGGCAAGCATCTTGAAGATGTGGAGCAGTCCGGGGAACAGGGCATCGAGCGATTCGGCCACACCCCGGCGTGAGCCGGGGAGATTGACGATCAACGTGCGGCCCCTGACCCCGGCACGGCCGCGCGACAGCATCGCGAAGGGCGTTCGCTGTTGGCCATAGGTGCGCGCGGCCTCCGCGATCCCGGGAACCTCCCGTTCGATCACGCGACTCATCGCTTCGGGTGTCTGATCGCGCGGCCCCAACCCTGTGCCCCCGGTGGTCATGACCAGGTCGAGTTGCAGATCGTCGGCATATCGACACAATTCCGTCTCGATGAGGGTTTGCTCATCCGGGATGATCTTGTAGTCCGCGACCTCGACCCCCTCCATGCGCAGCCGTTCGACGATCAACCGGCCGGACGCATCGCTCTTGGCACCGGCGGCGATCGAATCGGAAAGCACGAGCACCGCCGCCCGCAACGGCTGGGCAAAGGAATCGCGGAACTCGTCCTTGCCGCCGCGTTTGCGCACCAGCCGGATGCCGGTGATCTCCAGTGAGTCGTCGAGCGGCTTGAGCATGTCATACAGGGTCAATGCCGCCACCGCGGCGGCGGTCAGCGCCTCCATCTCCACGCCGGTCTTGTGAACCGCCGTGACGGCGGTTTCGATCCGGATCTCCGTGGGGAGAAGCGTGAAATCGACGTTCACGGCGTCAACCGGGATCGGATGGCAGTAGGGGATGATCTGGCTGGTGTTCTTGGCGGCCTGCACGGCGGCGACCTTCGCCACTGTCAATGGCTCACCCTTCGGTACCTTACCCTCGCGGACGAGCGCCAGCGTCTCCGGCAAGGCGCGCAGCGTCGCCGTTGCCGTCGCGGTCCGCAGGGTCGTGAACTTCCGGGAAACGTCGAGCATCGTCTATCCACCGATCTCAATCATGCTCTGGGTGTCCGCATTCTGGAGCTCCTCCAGAGGCGGGTGGGCGAGTCGCTTTCCCTGCACGGTGCGGCGGATCAGGCACATCAGGTCGCCATCAGATGCCCCCGCACGCATCTCATCGCGCAGGGAGACTTCAGCAGGGAAGAACAGGCAGGTCTTCAGCGAGCCATCCGAGGTCAGACGCAGGCGACGGCAGCCGACGCAGAAGTGATCAGACATCGAGGCGATGAACCCGACCGTACCCTGATGCCCATCGATCCGGAACTCGCGGGCGACGGGAGGGTGGCTCTCATCGGCCATGGTGGGAATGAGCGGGAATCGTTCCCGAATGCGCCGTTGCAGAGCCGCCGCAGGCACGAAGCGGGCGCCCTCCCAGCCATTGGCGCGAAACGGCATAAACTCGATGAAGCGAACATGGATCGGCCGGGATCGTGTCAACGCGACGAAATCGAGGACCTCGTCGTCGTTGATCCCACCGAGGACGACCATGTTCAGCTTGAGAGGGACAAAACCGGCATCCAGAGCCGCAACGATCCCTGCCGGCACTTGGGCGTGGCCCTCACGCAGGGCGATCCTCGCGAAGCGCTCCGGACGGAGCGTGTCGAGACTGACATTCAAGTGAGTCAGACCGGCACGCCGCAGCCCATGCGCCCGATCCGCCAGAAGCAGACCGTTCGTCGTCATGCCCAATGTCTCGATGCCGCTGATGCCGGCAAGTGCGACGATCAGGTCCTCGATGCCCCGGCGTGCCAGCGGTTCGCCGCCGGTGAGACGGATCTTGTTGGTCCCCATTCGGGCAAACAGACGGGCCAGACGGACGATTTCATCGAACGTGAGAATCTCGTCGCGGTCGCGATGGGCAATCCCCGCACGCGGCATGCAGTAGAAGCACCGCAGGTTGCAGCGATCGGTTACGGAAACGCGCAGGTAAGTGTGTGTCCGACCGAAGGGATCGGTCAGCGGTTCCTCTGGCCTGACCATGACGTGGCCGCCGCGATCGGTTCCGATCCGAGATGATGGAGAGATCGTCTGGCCTGTGATCACCGCGCATCCTCAACCGACTGAATGAACGGCACCATCCGATGCCGACACCAGCGTGCTCTCCAGGCGGGCCAAGTCGCCCGGAGTGTTCAGATTCATGAAACTCAACCCCAACGGATCGACATCCCGGCATTCGGATGCCGACAGAATCCGCAATGGCAGCGTCGCCAGGGCGCGTGTCGGGGATTGTTCGCCGCGCCGCAGTGAATCCTCCAATGGGCGGCGAGCCGCAATCGCATAGAGCGCGACCAGCGGTTGAATGCGATCATCCCACTCCGCCATGACGCCCAATCCCCCGGGGGTAAGGCGATCACGCAACGCCATCAGCAAGGCGGGATGAACTCCGGGTGTGTCGCACGACAGGACGAAGGCGAGCGACGTGCGACAGGCGCCCAATCCGCCGACGATTCCGCGCAAGGGTCCGGCCGGAAGGGTGGGATCATCATGGACGACGCGATCCACCGGCCAGTGAGAGGTCTGTTGCTCCCGACGCGCCACCGCGATCACCTCGGAAGACACCGTGCGCAGCCGCTCGACGACGTGACTCAGAAGCGTCTGTCCCCGCCAGGTCACATCGGCCTTGGAGCATCCCCAACGTGTCGACAGGCCCCCGGCCAAGACGATCCCTGTGCAGTCGGCGAATGGCACTGCAGATCCAGGTCGTGCGCCCATTGTCTCGGTTTGCATCATGATACTGTGAACAAGGGGCTGAAGCCCCTTGTTTGCCCATCGTTGCCGTAGTTGACGGTCGGTTGCAGGGTCGATTGTGGCACAACAGCTTTCATTGTCATTTCATACCGTGACCGGTGCAGTGGCCCTCATAATCCGATTGCGCAATGCCTCACCGGCGGCGACGAAGTATGCGACGTCAGAACGCGCCAGATTCTCGGCCAGCGACACTGCCATGGGTGCCAAGTGGTCGGCTATGAACCGGGTCGCGGCCTCGGCAGCGACGTCCGCTTCTCCGGGATTCTGTCGCTCGCGGGCATATGCCTCCTTCAGCCGCAGGTAGGCGACGAATCCCAACTCCACGGCGATGTGATCGGGCGCTTCTCCACAAGAGGGCTCATAACCGAAAGCCCTGTAATACGTCCTCAATTCACCGAATATCTGCCCGGGGATCGTCATCTCCCGGTAGCTCACCTCGCGGGGAGCGGCGGGGCCGCCGGGGCCGAAGATTGTGGAGTACAATTCGATTGAGCCCTCGTGACAAGCCGCATCGACGGCCCGTTGCAGCGCGTGATCCCCGGCTTCCCCGGCCAGTGCGGCGAGTTGCGGCTGCCAGCCGGCCTGGGGACATTCGAACAACAGGCCGAGCAGCCGCCATTGCGCGGCCTCCCGGAGCAAGCGGACGGTATCGGGATTCATGGCGCCGTCTCCCGTGACAACGGCACCCATCCGGTGCGCATCTTGCGCGCACCCGCTTCCTGGCGCGAACCCTCCCAAACGGCGAATGCGACTTGCGAGCGACTCTGCGCTGTCAATCCACCGGGCAACGGGCGGATGATGACCACTGCCCAGCCGCTCGATGTGCGCACGCCGCGCCCCCGTGAACGTGTCGACGCCGCCGGGGTCAGAGTACCGGCGCCTTCGGCGATCAGGTCCTGCACCGGAACCTCACGCGGACCGGCCATTGGATTGCCCAATGCGCGCGCTGGCGCATACCGCGCCGCCATCTCATGCTGCGCTGTCGAGTTCTTGTCCAGTGATCTTGCCTCGAACGGATAGTGGTCGATACTGGCATTGGGATAGATCGCCGTGATCGTGTCGGCGCGTCCATCGACTATCGCCTGCCATCCGGCATTCCAATAGGTGATCTCCACCGGCCGCTCGCTCTCTCCCATTTGCGGGGCCGGTAGATCGGCCCCGGAATTCATGGGCAACTGAACCGCGCAGGCGTCGCTGAAACGCGATGGCGTGGCGACATCGTCGTCGGTAGAGTCGGACCACTCCAGGCGGAAGGCGACACCCACGTTGTTGTGAATCGCCCGCACGCGGACTTCGGCGGTCGATGGTAACAAGAGCCGCGGCTCAACCATGTCCTGCAACAGCAGTTTGGCAACGTGCTCCGGCACGGACTGCCAGGCGGGATCGACGGGGTCGACGGGGAGTGTGGCCCGACCGACCATGACCACCTCCGGCGTCGGTGCCGTATGTTTGCCGCCGCAGGATGCCGTGGAGAGCACCAGCCCCAGCAGCGCCAGACCCCACATGAGCTTCCGCATCGATGCTCCTCTTCTCATGGGCAATTGACCCGGGCGATCTGGTACTTGGCGTCGAAGGCCGGGCGAATGTAGACCGGCTCGCGCATCGGGACACGCACGATTTCCCCGCCGTCCTCACGGGAGCCGATGATCGAGTCGCCCACGCGTTTCCAGCGCGGGATCACCTTCTCCGTGCATCCGAACAGACGCAACAGCCCCGCCAGATCGGGATCCGCCGGCGCCGATTGATAGGTTCTCACCGCCTGCTCGGCTCCGGGACCGAACATCTGTTGCAGGAACATCATCGGGGCATGAATCGGCGGAATGTAATACACGTTCGGCTCCAGCCCGAACTGCGGGAACAACGGCAGCGCGACTTTCCGCACGTGGACGAGGTAGTCGATCGGATTGTCCGGCCGCGCATCCTCGGGCTGCGACACCCAGCCCGCCATGCGAATCTTGCCGATGCAGTTCACGAAACACTGCGGCTGCAAGCCCTGCTCCATCTTGGGGAAGCAGGCGATGCACTTTTCCGAGGTGCCGGTCATCGGGTTGTAGAAGACCTTCTTATAGGGACACGCCTGAACGCATTCGCGATAGCCGCGGCACCGGCTCTGGTCCACCAGCACGATTCCATCCTCAGGGCGTTTGTAGATCGAACCGCGTGGGCAGGAGGCCAGACAGGCGGGATAGGTGCAGTGGTTGCAGATGCGCGCCAGATAGAAGAACCAGGCGAGGTGCGGAACCTGCAAATCGGCGCCGTTCTCGATCTGTCCGGCGCAGTCATCCTCGCCCACGTTGGGGTAGGCGTAGTCGGTCTCATCGGGACGCCAGCCGAGCACACGCTTCCCCGCCGGCGCCGACTCGAATATCGTCTGCCCGGTGTAGGCGCCTTTGGTCCAGCTCTGCGCGCCGAGCATTTGCAGCAACTTCAAATCCCAGGCGAGCGGATAGAACCCGTAGGGCTTCGACTCGACGTTGTTCCACAGCATGTACTCCTGGCCCTTGCCTGAGGTCCAGGTGGTCTTGCAGGCCAGCGTACAGGTCTGGCAGGCAATGCACTTGTTGATGTCGAAGATCGCCGCAAACTGCCTGTGCGGACGGCTCTCGGGATACCAGTAGGACATCTCCCGGCCGATCTGCCAATTGTGGACACGTGCCATGATCAGCCCTCCTTCGGTTCGCCATCGGTCAGGAAGTTGCCCGCGAGATACTGGCTCATCTCGTTGCTTTCATAGCGGGGACGTATCCCCAGGGAGGCGGGTCGCCACAAGCCGGAGCCCTCAAGACCTCCCGGTTCTGCGCGTGTGATCTTCACAATCGCCTCGCGCGGCGCCCCGGTGGGGCAGTGTACGTCAGGCAGAAATCCCTTACCCACACCCTGGCCAAAGAGCCCTTTGCGGACCAGCGAATCAGTCATCCAGGTTGGCTTCAGCCATCCCCGGGTTGCAGACTGATGCGAACCGCTGCGGAACATGGACTGGTAATTGGTGCGCGGGTTCTTCGCCAGCCCGTCGCTGCGGGTCTTCTGCCCCTCCTGTGAGCCGGGCGTGGCGGCGTACATGTTGAACCACATCCGGGTCACACCGCGCGGCGTACCCGGGTAGTAGCGGGCCCGGCAGAGCAGGCGTGCGAACTCATAGTCGCGCTTGTTGGTCTGCCAGCCGCGAAACGGGCGATCCTCGGGATCGGGATCAATCCAGACATAGTCGCCGTCCTCCAGGCCGAGCTCACGCGCATCGGCGGGATGAATGTCGACATATCCCTCGGTGACAAAGGGACTCCGTTTGTCGCGGCGGTAAAGATCCCCGAATGGGCCGAAGAGCACCGCCACCATGTCGGTGTCGATCGGCGTTGTGTGGGAGCCGTGACGGTACTTGGGCGTGTGGAAGATGAACCTGAATCCGTCCTTGATCAGCGGATGTGGTGACGCCTTCGTCTCCGGCCAGGTTTTGACGACGTTGCGCCCGCAACGCGTCTCGCAGGAGAGATCGTCCTCCGCGACGCCGTAGTCCCTGGGGCCCTCGGCGCGAATCGCTTCGTGCCGGGGCGCCACGATCACGTTGGGTTCATAGAACGTTGAGTCGACCGGCTCACGGTGTACCGGCAGGTTCTCGCCGGCGGCGATGAACTCATCCTCCTCACGGTAGAATTCCAGCCGCCCGCTCTTGGTGTACCAGGGACGCGAGTCGGTGATCTGCTCATACCCGACAACCTTCGGGGACGTGCGGCTGTTCATCAGCGCGGGAATGCCCTCCTGGGCCTTGGCCTCGAGGTCATCCATCCGGTATCCCTTGGTGTTGGTCGAGGCATTGAGGATGCGCTGGAGATAGACGCTGGTCTGATCCTCGTCGACGAATTTCCAGTAGTTGACAAAACGCTGGTCGCCGGTCAGTTCGGCCAGCTTGCGGGCGGTGAGCGCGAGGACCTCGATATCCCCCATCGTCTGGAAGATGCGCGGCAGCGGCGTACGCGGGAACACCTGCAGGAATGGATTCGTCACCGAGGCCGTCATGTCCGGGTGTTTCAGTTCCGCCCAGGAATCCACGCCGAAGACGATGTCGGCCCATTCGCATGACGTCGTCCACCACCACTCATTGACGGCGATCATCTCGACGCGCGGCAGGACATTCACCACCGTGTTGTAGTGCCACTTGACGTTCCCGAGAATCGAGTTGGCGTTGGCAAACCACAATGACTTCGTGGGCGCCGGCATATGGGTCTTGCCCGTCAACAGTTTGTTGCCGACACGCAGCGGATGGTCCTCGTGGTTGTAGTAGTGGGCCGATTCCGCCTTCCAGTATTGCTTCGGACGCGCGGGCTTGGCGGGATCCGGCTCGATGTCGAAGGGATTCTCGTTGATATACTGCGGCGCGCCATTGAACAGCGCCACGCGGTAGTTGCCGGCATAGGAGCCGACATTGCCGCCAATCCTCCCCACGTTGCCTGTGAGCGCCGCCAGCAGGAAGATGTCGCGGTCCTTGTTGTCGTTGTTGAAGAACTGATTGGGTCCCATCCCGACGGCAAAGAGCGTCGTCCCCGGATCGGCGGCGATGTGGCGGGCCAGCGCTTCCACGCTGGCGGACGGAGCCCAGGTCAATTCCTCGACCGTCCTCGGATCGAAATGCGCGGCGTATTCACCAATCAGGTCAAAGACAGGACGGCATCGCACGGTGCCGCCCTTGGCGAGCGGCACGTCGATCGATCCAGTCAGCAACGGGTCGCCGACACGGGATTTTTCGCCGACTTCATCGCGCGTGATTGCATGCGGCCCGTTGCGAATGCGATCCCACCAGACATAGTCACCCCATTCCTGACGCATCTTACCGGAGATGAGCATCTCCTGTTGAGCACCGGGTGGCGGTTCCTTCTCCCCTTCGGCGAGAACACGTGTGTGATTGGACAGCGCGGCCGGCGGCGTCCCGAAGATTTCCTCCGCACGCAACAATTTGAGCGTGTCCATTCGGACCAGCAGCGGGAGGTCGGTCCAACGTTTCACATAGTCAGCGTCATAGAGCTTCTCCCTGAGGATCACATGGGCAAGCCCCAGCGCGAGCGCCGGTGTTGTCCCCGGACGGACCACAATTGCCTCATCCGCTTTGGTCGCCGTAGCGGAGTATTCGCAGGCGATGACGACAACTCGCGTGCCCTTCAATCGCGCTTCCGTCAGCCAGTGCGCATCCGGCATTTTGGTGGTGATCCAGTTCATGCCCCAGACGATGACTGTTTTGCAGTGTTCGACCGCGTGCAAGTCGAACTCGACGGTTTGCTGGCCGGTCACCATGGGGTGGCCGGGGGGCAGATCGGTATGCCAACTGTAGTTGTCGAATCCGCGCGCGCCGATCGCCTTGTCCGGTCCGGTCTTGCGAATGGTATCATCCAGGAGCGCCATCGAGTTGGCCATGCGGTAGAACCCGAAGACACGCGTGATGCCCAGAAGCGGCATCCCGCCGCGGAACTTGAGGACCTGCGTGCCCGCTCCCAGGGTCGTTTCGATCGTATCGGGGTCGTGATGCTGCGCTCGTAACCGCGCCTTGCCCTCTTCGCCGCTGTAGGTCTCGGCGATGTTTTTGAGGGTCTTCGCGGCAAGCATCGCGGCCTCATCGTGAGTGACCCGGACCCACGCATCGCGGGCGCGCTGGAAGTACTCCCTGGGCGGAGCACCGTCGTCGCCGCGGGGGAATCCTGCCTCGACCCAGCGTTTGAATCCTGCACGGACCATACACTGGTTGATGCGACGATCGCCGTAGAAGCGTCGCGTCAACGCCAGCCCCTTCTGGCAACACCGCGGGTCCCAGCGATGGGAGGTTTGGTTGCCCTGCAGATCGGTCGCCTCACCATAGCGCATCGTCGGACCGATTCGCGTGACAACCCCAGAGCGCACGTACCCATGCAGCAGGCAATTGTGTGTGTCGTTGGGCGCGCAGAGAAAGGTGAACTTAGAATCGTAGGCCCACAGATCGCGATACACGCGCTCCCAGCCGCGATCCGGGTACACCGCCAGCGGATTGGTGATGGCGTCCAGTCCCCACGCATCGATCGCGGAGATAACGAAGGCGCCGAAGCCCGCCTTGGCGGCCAACTGAAGGAATGCGCGCCGTGAGTAGCCATTGCTCATAGGGGCTGCTCCCATGTTCGGATATGACTGACGATGGTCTCAATCTCGTATGGAGTGAGTGCGGGATGCGACGTGGCAGCGGTCAGGAAGCCGCTCATTGAAGTGTTCCGCCGGCCATTCATGATCGTGGTGAGCAGGTAGGTGTCGGAGGCGGATTGCAGGAGGACGGGGTTGTTCAACGCCGGCCCTTCGGCACCCTGCCCATTGACTCCATGGCAACTGGCGCAATGGGCAACATACAGATGCGCGCCCATCGTCGCATCCGCGCTCACCCATCGTCTGGGTTTACCGTCGTCCGCCGGAGCGCGTACTCCGCTTGAACTCCGGAGGTAGTCAACAACGGCGGCGACCTCCGCGGAACGCAAACCCCCTTCTTTCTCGCCCCATGCCGGCATGCGGCGACCGGGGCGCCCGCGACGTACCGTCTCTGTAATGAACTCATCCGACGCGACCGACAGGAAATCCGGGTTGCCGATCGCCGGAAACGCGGCCATGCCGGCGTACCGCATCCCCTCGCCGCGGCGGCCATGACAGGCGGCGCAGAATGTCCCGTAGAGCGTGGCGCCATCGGTGGCGAACTCGCGCTCGCCGAATCGCATGGCGCGGAGACGATCAGTCGTCCAATAGGCATCCGGCAATGCCGGCCGGCGCAGCGACAGCATATGGTAGACGAGTTCGTCGATCTCCACTTCATTGAGTCCCAATTCCGGCATTTGCGAACCGGGGACCAGCTTGGCGGGGGCGCGGAAGTGCTCGGCCAGCCAGCCGGCAAATGAGCGTTCGCCCGTCACACTTGAGAAGTCCAACCGACCCGGATCCTTTTCCCCAATGAGACTGAGATCGGGGCCATCGTCGCCACCCACGCCGTTGACCTTGTGGCAGCCGCGACAACCCAGGGAGTGGAATGCCGCCTTGGCCTCGACCAGGCCCGGTGCGCCCACACGGGAGGAGAGGAATACGTCGAGATCGTGACGCGTCTGTCGATCAAGGGATCCAAAGGAATTCATCCAGAGCGCGGCCTTGGTCGAATCCCTGCGCGTCAGATGTCCTGTATACCATGTCGTATCGTATCCCGTCGCTCCGACAGTGGACAGATCAGGACCTTCCATGCCGCCCACGCCGCCGACACGGGCGGTGCCACCACGTCCTTCGAGCTTGTGGCAGGCGAGACAGTCGGCCTGTTCGAAGGCATTGCGCCCGCGTTGAAATGCTTCCTGGTTGGGTATATTCAGGTAAGTATGGCAGCTTCCACAGCCGGCATAGGCAAACCGGCGGGGGATCATGGGAGACGGCCAAAAGTGCACATCGCCATGCGCATCCGCCGATTCGGTGGCGCGGCCCTGACCGGCATGACAGACCGTGCAGCCATAGTCGGCCGGATCGTGAACGACCGGCTTGTGCGCCATCACGATCGCCGGACCCGACAGCTCCGACTCGCCCGGCGACATCCCCACGTGACACGATACACAGCGGTCGCTCACAGTCATGCCGGGAACGACAACCTGCCGCAGATGGACATCGATCGGGCTGTTGGCGGCACGCGCGGACCGTTGGATCAGCCGCCACTCCTTGAAGAAGTTCTCCTTGATCGCCGCTGTCATCAAGAGCGCCAGGCATCCGGCACTGGACCACAGGAGGAGATGTTTGTAGTGCTTCATGATGTCAGTGCACCGGCCAGTCGGCGGGAGACCAATAGAACATCCAGTTCGGCCCGCGGAAGTACGTCCCCACGGTCGTCAGCACGATGAAACCACAAAGAAAACAGGTGAACAACCCCAGCGCCCCGGCGCGCACCGAGTTGTATCGCCGCAGCACAAGAAGCGAGAAGACGGCATACAGGGCGGCGAGAATGGTCCCGGGGTTGATCGCGGTGATGACCAACTGCGGGATGTTGGGGAACCACTCCCGCAGCCAGCCGAAGTGAATGGCGAACGACTCCACACCGATCGCCGCCGCGAACCCGTACACGGCCGACCACGCGACCAGTCGAACACCGCCGGGCCCTCCGAACCAATGACCGGAGCCGGTCCGTTCACGATCGAGATAGGGTATCAGCCCCAAACCGAGAAGAACAATCAGCGGTATGCCCACACCACCCATAAATGCGGAGAACGACACGCACTCCTGCAACCCGAGAAAGTACCATGGCGCTTTCGCCGGATTTTCCGGGACATTGGGATTGGCCAGCTCCTTCAGCGGCGCATCGATCCAGATCGCCAGCCCCAGGCAGATGACCAGCGTGATCATTAGCACCGCCATCTCGGCATAGAACAGGTGCGGCATCGACGGCAGCGTATTCTCCGGCCCATTGCCGACCGCCGGCGTTCGTCCGCGCACCAGCGCCGCCAGCGAGTAGGTCTTTTGGGGTGCTTGACTGAAGACCGGATAGGTGTTCAAAGGTGGTGGGCCGAGGCGCTCGTCGGCATTCGCGGGACGCAGCAATCCCCCGTCCTTGCGGATGCGCCAGAAATGCACCGCCATCAGCGCCACCAGCACCAACGGCAGGAGCATGACATGGAGCAGATAGAAGCGGATGAGCGCTTCCTCGCCGACGACATCAGATCCCAACAACAACTGCTTCTGCAATCCGCCGATATCGAACCACCGGGTGATCCCGACTGCGTCGGTCACCTCGCGCGGCGATTGGGCGATGTTGGCGCCGATCGTGATCGCCCAGTAGGCCAGTTGATCCCACGGCAGCAGGTACCCGGTGAACGACAACCCGAGCGTGACGACAAAGAGCCCCATGCCCACCAACCAGTTGAACTCGCGCCCCTGATGATAGGACGCCGTGAAGAAGACCCGCGCCATGTGCAGAAAGACGGCTATCACCATGATGTTGGCCGCCCAGCGGTGAATGTTGCGCATGAATTGACCGGTCGGAACGACGAAGTGGATGTCCTTGATCGAAGCGTACGCCACATCCGGATATGGTTTATAGTAGAACATCAGCATCACGCCGGTCACCAGCGTGATGAGGAACGAGGCGGCGCAGACGATCCCCAGCCCCATGGTCGTCGACCAGCGCAGACTCCAGCGGTGGGTGCGTACCGGATGCAGGTGCAGGAAGACATTGCCGAACACGAAGGTGGAACGGGTACGATCCGAGCGCGGCGGACCGCTGCGGAACATCGTTTCGTACACGCGCCGGGGAGCGGCACGCAGATTGACACCGAATTCTCGCCATGCCAACCCTGCTCGGGACGATGCACTCATGCGCTTACCTTGGTCCCCGGTGGGACAGTCTCGCCTTCATCGACAACCAGCTGGTCCCCGCTGAAAGTAACCTTGTGCCAAGGCAGCCGGACTGGCGCCGGTCCCTTCCGCACCGTCCCGTCCGGGGCGAATTGTGAGCCGTGGCAGGGGCATTCGAATCCGTCTGGACTACTCTTGACGATGCATCCCAGGTGCGTGCAACGCAGCGACACGGCATAGATTCCTTCCGCGTCACGATAGACCGCTACCGAACGCCCGGGTGGGATGAAGGGTTGCCCGGGCGCCAGCGAATCGGGCAACTTGACGCGGAATTTCTTCGATGGCGACGACAGCACAGCCGCCTTCGGAAGTCGCAGGATTCCGAGCGTGGCGAATCCCAAGACCGACAGCGCCGTCCACCATGCCGCCTGACCCAGGAAATCGCGTCGCGAAATCGGTTCCGGATCCAGTCGCGATCTCGGGGGCTGGGCAGGATGGGTGGTCATGCACACCTCCAAAGGGCCGCAAAGGTCGTCCGCTCCATGGTGATGGCGTCCACGGGGCACCGGTCGGCGCACAGTGCGCAGCGGATGCAGCGCTCATCGTCCTTGAGGATTGCCGAATTCGCAGCATGGTCATCATCGTCTCCCCATGCGCTGCGCACGAGCGCATCCAGTTCGTCGTCGCGCGCCACATCCGAAAACGGCACGAGCTTCAGGCATTGCGTGGGACAGACATCGGCACAGCCACCGCACAGAACACAACGGTTGCCATCGAAGACTGGTAGGACGCCGCAATCCAGACATCGCGAGGCCTCGCAAACAGCTTCGTGGGGGTCATATCCCCGCTCGACGACGACGTCGGGATGCGCCAGGCGCTCCTCCGGCTCAATCGTGGCCACGCGAAGCCGTGCGATCGACTCGTACCCGCGTTCGCGATGATAGAGCGGCAGCGGCAGGTGGGCAATCAGCGCCTCGGCAGTGATGGTTCGACCGGTCAGATGGTGATAGACCGACCGGGCGGCCTTCTTCCCCGATGCCACCGCATCGATCAACAACCTCGTGCCGTGCGCCAGGTCCCCGGCCACGAATACTCCCGGGGCGGTTGTGGCCAGTGTCGTCGGATCGACCTTCGGCCACCCCGGACGCATCTGCTCAACATCGGCGCCGCCGGTAGCGAGGAATTCCAGCTTGGGCGCCTGCCCGACCGCAAGCAGGACAGTATCGCAGGGGACCGTGCGCCGGACGGCATCGTCGAATACCGGGCTGAAACGCCGTTGATCATCATAGACGCGCACGCACTGTCGGAACGTCACGCCGGTGACTGCACCGGCACCATTGCGTACGATCTCCACCGGCCCCCAACCATTGAGGCGCCGGATACCTTCTTCATCGCCCTCCCGGATTTCGATCGTGTCCGCCGGCATTTCTTCCAGTGTTTCGAGCGAGACCAGATGAACGGTGCCGGTGGAAGGAAGGCGCGCTGCGGTCCGGGCCGTGTCATAGGCGATCTGCCGGATCACGGTTCGCGCGACATCATAGGCCACGTTTCCCCCGCCGACCACCACGACATCCCGCCCGATGTCGATCGACTCGCCGAGAGACGCGGCGCGCAGGAGGTCGACACCACCATAGACCCGCGGCCCCGCCTCCCCGGGCATACCAAGCGCACGCGATGATTTGGCGCCGACGGCGATGATCACTGCGGCGAAATCATGGCGAAGCGCCGTGAACGAGACGTCCCGGCCGACCGTCACGCCGCAGTGGATCTCGACGCCCAACGCGCGAATGACCTCGACTTCGCGAGCAATGAGATCACGTGGCAACCGATAGGCGGGTACGCCCAGGGCCAGCATCCCCGCAGGGACGGGCTCGCTCTCGAACACAACCGGTTTGAAGCCCATGAGTGCGAGGTCATGCGCGGCGGACAGCCCGGCGGGACCAGCACCAATGATGGCGACCGCCTGCCCATCGGCCTTCGGGACCGACCCGGAGACGGTGGCACGCAGGAGGGCCGCCATCTCCTCGGCATCGGCGCAGACAGAGGGGATCCAACGGCAAACGTCATCGAGCACAGTCTCAGATGGGCGTGCCTCTGGTCCTGCCTGCTCACAGGCGAATCGCTTCAGGGCGCGAATCGCGATTGGAAGATCGGGTCCGACGAAATTGCCGGCGTCATCGATGCGCGGGATATCACCGCGCCGGCACGCCGCTTCGCAGGGTGCGCCGCAAATCCGTCCGCAGATTGAGGCGAAGGGATTCGGGCCACGGGCAATGAGATAGGCCTCGGCGAAGCGCCCCGCGGCGATGGCGCGCACATACCCGCGCGCATCGGTGTGCACGGGGCAGGCGTCCTGACAACGGATCTGCCGCTTCCAGTAGTCGCGATCGGGAATGGAGACCTTGTACTCCATGTCTCGCTTACCTGTTCGTCCGTCTGGAAGCCCGTTGCCGCATGTGCGCCCGTGGGACAAACGGCGGGGGCGCGAGCCGCTCCAACGTCATCTTCTTGAGAAACGATTCGTAGTTGTCCCACACGCGTGACCAGTCATGATGCGCCGCGCAGGCGTGGGTGGCACTGCATGTCTTGTTGCCCAGAAAGCAGCGGCGTTGCCCTACCAGATCATCGAACAACCGCACGATCTCATAGGCCGTCACGCGGTCCGCCGGCTTCGACAACCGAAAGCCACCGCCCGGCCCGCGTGTCGAGTCGACCAGTCCGGCCCGGCCCAGCGCGTGCATGATCTTTGAGAGATAATTGGCGGGTATCCCCGTCGACTGTGAAAGCGCCGCCGCGCCGATCAGGGCATCATGATACTGCTGGAGGGCCGCCATGGCCCGGACAGCGTATTCGGCGGTCCGGGAGAACATGGCGGCATGGAACATTCATGAAATCTTCATGTCAATATGATTTTATCTGCTCTGGTCGGTTCGAGCAGGATCGGAATGAGGTCCATGCGACAAGACGAGGTCTGGTCGTGGAGCATCAGAGTGACTGAGACCAACGTGACAATTCGGAAGACCCTGAAGTGGAGTATGCCCTGTCGTCCAACGACTTACGAGTTCGCAAAAGGTTCGGCCCGGGGAGCTTTCAATTGGTCGCCCCTAAGGTCTTATCCCCCAACAAGAAACAGCCGCGTCAACCTGACCGTTCTGCGCGTTGCGAACCGACGGAACGTTGCGGGGTTACGGCGGCGGCAAGT
>JBFMGX010000041.1 GCA_040752595.1 Candidatus Zixiibacteriota bacterium | reverse complement strand
CGCCCTTCAACCCCTCCAGCACGATCCGGATCTTCTCCTCGGCGGTGAACTTCCGCCGTGTCTGACGCCGAATCTCCTTCACCACGGACTCCGGGCTGGCTCCCCGTTTGCCGCTCATTTACCGCTCTTTCGCCAAGACCAATCTACCAAACCACGTCTTAGCAAAGAGCCCTTACATGTCCGATTTTAGCTGAACCGATACACACGGCCTCTTTCGACTTTGAAGATGGTGGTATTGCCATCACAGAGAGCGAGTGGCTGTCGCATCCATGTGACTGCCTCTGTCTGTACGACATCGACCTCGAGATTACCGGCCTGCGGCCCGGGGTGTACACGATTTCTGTGCGGGAATCGTATCTGTGGCAGGGGGCGGAGCCACTTGAGTTCCGCATGGATCTCTTGGCCTCGCCTTCGGGTACGCATTGTGTGACCCGGGATCGGTATCCGTGGGGCCTGCCGTAGCAGCGGCGCGCGCTGGTGCCGCGTGCGGCGGCTGTCCACGGACAGAGTGTGTCGTGGCGTGCACTCCGAGCATGGTCCGGTCCTCCGACGGCGAAGATTGACGCTGCGCGTCGGGCTGCCACGATGGTCCGCGTCAGATGGAGACCTTTGCAGCAGCCAGGGAATTCGTTGATGATCCACGATACAAGCGTCACCGGGCACTGGTCCTGGCGGCTCTCGATCTGGATGACATCGACGTGCCTCTCCGCGGGCTGATCATTGGCTTCGCGAGACTGCCCTATTGCTACACGATCCAGAGTTGCTATGGGCACTTCGTTCACGCCGCCCAGCGCGCACCCCGTAACCTGCAGGTCCTTCCCGACTACGATCCCGGCCCGATCGAGTACAGGATGGCCTATCTGGCACTGTGTCTTGAGAACAGCAAGGCGGGCCGGAATCTCCGCCTGCTCTTGGAGCGGATCTGCGCGGCCGACACCGAAAGCATCCAGTTTGGTTCGTCGGAGTGGTTATGGAAGCGTCATCGAAACTCCTATGCCGTGCAGGTGGAGCCGGACAGGTTTAGAGACAGGGACGTGGCGATCCTCGGACACCAAGAGGCGCTCCATGTCCAACAGGTCCGGGACCGTTTCTTTGCGTCTCTGGCAGCGCTCGTCCGAGAGATGAAGGACGGGCTGGACACGACCTGACATCTTGCTGCACGGTTCTTGCCTGCCGTGAGGCACTGCGTCGCCGCCAGCGGTCAGTCCATGCCGGGACACCGTCCTTTTCGGAGTTGACACCAGCGCCTCGTGACATATCTTGTGATTTGAAGAACGCTTACCCGGGGAGGGCCACCATGAGTCGTCACCCTGCGGTTCTGGTCCTGGTTGCGGCCGTCGCTGTTGTACCGGCCTCGGCGGCGACGATTCGTGTGCCCGCCGACCAACCGACCATCCAGGCGGCGATCAATGCGACCGCCACGAATGACACTGTTCTCGTTTCGCCCGGAGTGTACACCGAGAACGTGGTCATCAACCAGCACGACTTGGTGCTGATCGGCGACACCGTTGCCTTCTCGGTCAGCCTGCACCCGGCCGGCTTCGGCATGTCTCCCGTGACGTTTGGCGGCTCCGTCACGCGCTCCTGCCAATTGGTCGGGTTCGTGATTGAAGGCGCACAGAACGTCCGGGGGATCGACTGCATCGGCGCCTCGCCAACCATCCGCAAGAACGAGATTCGCAACAACGCGAGTGGCGGGATCAGCTTCTCCTACGGCGGCTTGGGTCTCGTGGAAGAGAACTACATTCACAACAACACGGCGGGAACCGGAGGCGGCATTTCAATGTCCGCCGGCGCGGCGGACGTGATCAACAATGTGATCGATTCGAATCGGGCCGGAGGCTCCGGAGGCGGCATATTCTGCGAGGGCGAGGCAGCCCACCAGGTCGTCGGCAATGTCTTCCGTGGCAACTACAGCGGCGCTTCGGGGGGCGGCCTTGTCATGTTCACGGGTGGCGGTTCGGTTTATGTATCCGGCAATCTCTTTGCCTACGACACTGCCGACCACGGTGGCGGCCTCGCCACAGGACGCTACGGAACAACGGTCGTGAACAACACATTCGATCATTGTCGCTGTGGGATCTCATACGGTGGCGGCAATGCCATCTGGTGGGGTGGAACTGGCGGCTACTTGGGTGAAATCAAGAACAACATCTTCTCGAACACCTCGACCGGCTACCCTCTCGGCGGCGCGATCGGCGCGGATGTCGGCGTCGATGGCTATGTGGAAATCAGTTACAACGCGTTCTGGCAGAACTCCCCCGCCGACTATTACCGGCTCGCGCCCGGACCCAATTCCATCGAGGCGGATCCGTTGTACTGCGACACCATCATCGGCGACTACCATCTGGGGCCGGGATCACCCTGCGCCGCGGCGGGTGAAGCGGGAGTTGATATCGGCGCCTATGGTGTCGGCTGTTCCGCGTCCGGCGAACTGTGGGTCACGGCGATCAGCGTCGGCCAGCATGGGCTTCAACATGTGACGGAGGAGCACCCCCTGATCCGCTGGCACTATTACGATCCCGGAGGCCAGCCGCAGGCGGCGGTGGAAATCGAAGTGGGCACCGATCCGGACTGGACCGTGGCCGAGATGTGGCTGCCGGGCATCTTCGCCGGGTCGCTGGACACGACGACCTATGCCGGTTCACCCCTCGGCATCGGCCAGGTTTACTACATCCGCATCCGCGTGAGCAACGGGACGATCTGGAGCGATTGGGCCGTGCGCTCCTTTCGCACAAACTCACCGCCCTCGGCACCGTCGCTCAGTTCCCCTTCAGATGCCGGTGTTGTGACCACCGCTCCTGTTCTCATTGTCGATCCGGCCGTCGATCCAGACGGCGATCCATTGACATACGCTTTCGAAGTCTATACCGATGCGGCGCTGACGTCACTCGTCGCTTCGGTCTCGGGGACGTATGCCACTTGGACAGTGACACCGACTTTGATCGAGGAAAACGGCGACTACTTCTGGCGCGCCCGCGCGTCCGATGGGTACGGATATGGCCCCTGGAGTCCGAGCCGGTCATTCTGGCTGAACCGCTACAATGACCCTCCCCATCCGCCGGCGTTCGGAACGCCTTCCGGGGGCGTCGCGGTCCCCGACCTGAACCCTCAACTGGACTGGGAAGACGCCTTCGACCCCGATCCTGGCGATGTCGTCACCTACACGCTCACCATCGCTTCCGACAGCACATTCCTGTTCAAGACGCAGTATCGCGGACTGACCTATTCGGCGTTTCTGGTGCCGGTGCTGTCTTTCGGTCAACGGTATTGGTGGAAGGTCAAGGCCACCGACCGGGCTGGCCTCAGCGATTCCTCCGCCATCTGGTCGTTCCTTATTCCCTCCCCGGGGGACCTCGATGGGGATGGTTCTCTGACGGTCGTCGACGTCGTCTCACTCATCAACATCGTGTTTCGCGGCGCGCCGTTGCCGGAAGATCCCTACCTCAGTGATCTCACCGGCGACTGTATCGCGAACATCAGCGATGTGTCCCTCCTCATCGGTCATGTCTTTCGTGGGGGACCAGGTCCGTCGCAAACGTGCGACCAACAGCATTACGGGCATACGATCCATGTTCCGGAGGACTATGCCCAGATCGGCCTGGCGGTGCAGGCCGCGGCCCCCGGTGATGCCATTGTGGTCGCGCCCGGAATCTATCAAGAAAACGTCGTCGTCAATGGAAAGGACGTCGGCCTGATCGGCGACACCATCGGCCACTCGGTTGTTCTCCGCCCCACTGGTCCGGGGATCACGCCACTGACCTTGTCCGGGGGCGTGACCCGCGCCTGCCAGGTCGTGGGCTTTGTGATCGAGAACGCGCAGAACGCCGCCGCGATCAGTTGCGCCGCCGCGTCGCCGACCATCCGCAAGAACCACATCCGCGACAACACCTCGGCCGGGATTCTGTTGACAGGTGGATCACTGGCGCTGATTCTCGATAACTTCATCTACCGTAACCGGGCCGCCAGCGGCGCCGGGGTCTGCATGGACGGGGCCGCTGCCGATCTGATCGGCAACGTCATCGATTCCAATCGCGCCTCATTCTCGGGAGGGGGAGTGTACTGCTCTGGTGAGGGCCCGCACCAGATCACGGGCAACGTGTTTCGCAACAACTACAGTGCCGCCTCCGGCGGCGGCATCGTGTGCTATCCGAGCGGGGGCTCGGTGACGATATCCTCCAATCTGTTTGTCAACGATACGGCCGATCACGGCGGTGGAGTCGCCACCGGCCGTGCAGGCATGGCGATTGTCAACAACACATTCGATCGATGCATCGCCGGCCTGTCCTCAGGAGCCGGCAACGCCATCTGGTGCGGCGCCGGGATGACTGGTGAGATCACGAACAACGTCTTCTCAAATACACAGAGTCTCTATCCGGTCGGCGGCGCTGTCGGCGCGGAACCGGGGGTCAACTCCAGCGTCACGAGCAACTTCAACGCCCTCTGGAACAACACGCCCGGCGACTACTATCAACTGACACCGGGAGGCGACCTGGTCTTCGACGATCCTCTGTATTGTGACCCTACCAGCGGCGACTACCGTCTCACCCCTGGTTCCCCCTGCCTGGGTGCGGGTCAGGGAGGCAGCGACATCGGCGCCTTCGGCCTTGGATGCGCGGTCAGCCGCTAGTTCGCCGCCTGGTTGAAGACAGCGGCACGACCGATCTTCGATCATCCGGCAGGATGCCGCCCTCGTCCATAGATCCTCATCACTGGGATCCGCCTTGACGCTTGTTCGCTGCGTCGATATGATGCACAGCACCGGAGGGTCGTCCCATCCCGGTGGTTGACGTTGACGCAGAGCCCGCGACCAATGGTCTCCTCGACATCCCCCTTCGACAGCGAGGCTCCGAATGCGAGCCCCGTCAGAAGGGCCGGCCCGGTCAGGTTGCTTGTCGGCGCCCTGCTCACGCTGACCGTCTGCTTCTTCGTCGCCCGCGCGTTGTACACGCAGTGGGACGTCGTGCGGTCCTACCAATGGCGTCTCGGAGTGGGATGGCTGCTGCTGTCGGCGGTGTTGGCCTGGCTCGACATCGTCTTGCTCGTTGCCCTCTGGCGTTACATGATTGGCAGAGTATCCGGTCGTGCCATCCGTCTCGGGTCCGCGTATCGAATCTCCGTATTGGCCAACCTGGGCAAGTACATCCCCGGGAAACTCTGGTCCGTCATGGGGATGGTGTATTTGCTGAAGCACGAAGGCGTGCCGACGCCCGGGGCATTGGCCGCCACAGCGCTGCACCAGGCGTTCACGATCGTCCCCGGGGCGGTATTCGTGAGTGTGGTCCTCGGCGCCGGCGTTTGGGGTCATCTCCCTGTGGCAGCAGTCGTCATTGGACTGGCCGTGAGTGTCGTCATCCTCTACCCACCGTTCTTCTCGAAGCTCCTCAACTTTGGGCTGCGGCTCTTCCGTCGCCCGCCGATCACATTCCAGCTCTCCTTCGCCGCCGCGTTCGTCCTCTTCTGGGCATATATCCTGGCGTGGGTTCTCTATGGAACCTCGTTCTGGTGCATGACGCTGGGGCTGGGACTTCCTCCCGGACCCTTCTGGCCGGTGGTCGCCGCCTATGGGGCCGCATACTTGATCGGGTTTTTGGCTCTCTTTGCTCCCGGAGGCCTCGGCGTGCGCGAGGGCATCCTGGCTGTTGTTCTGGCACCATACCTCCCCCCGGGGTTGTCGGTGGCAGTGGCCGTCATGTCCCGCTTCTGGATGACAATCGTCGAGTTGACGGGCCTGATTCCCGTCGCGGGCGGATTCGGAAAGTCCCGGAGAACATCCTGAGGTGCAAAGACTACAGCCCGGCGGGGAGCTCGTCCGCCCGCGCATATCGTGAGAGCCCCTGGGAATGGAAATGCCCCATCGCACCAAGTTCGTGGACGGTCGAGCCGGGACTGGTCAGTGGGGGCGACGCCCTGCCAACCAAGGGGGCAGAAGAGCGGTGCGTCAACAGGTCAATCGAATGATGAACGTGGAGCCGACTTCGGGCTGGCTTTCGACGGTCACGGTCCCGCCATGACTCTGGATGATATTCGCACAGGTCATCAGTCCATGACCGTGGCCTTTGGCCTTCGTGGTCAGGCGGGACCGGAACAGATTCTGTGCCACTTCCGGTGTCATGCCTGCGCCATCATCCGCCACGCGCAGCTCAATGCCGTCATCAGCACGCATCGTGGTGACTCGGATTGTCCCGGAGCCCCTCCGCGTTTCCGCGATCGCATCCGCGGCGTTATTCAGAAGGTTCATCAGAACTTGCGTGATGAGGTCGGGATCGAGATCAACTGCGGGCAGATTCTGACCGAGGGATGTGTCGATCCGCAGGCCGCGAAAACGACTCTGGATCGCCGTGAAGGCCACGAGATCGGCGATGATCGTATTCAGACTGACTTTGCGTTTCTGGGGGGCCAGCGTGACAGAATCCATCAGCCCGGCAGCGAACCGCTGCATGTTCGCGACATTGCCGACGAGTTGCTCCACGAACCGGGTGGTCCGGACCGGATCGGATTCCCGGAGGGATAGCTGCGCGAGCTCCAGTCCTCCGGTGATCAGGCCAAGATAGTTGTTCAGCTCATGGGCGATCGTGGAGATCATCACGCCCTTCTCGGCGTGCTTTTCCAGTTCAAAGAGGCGATTCTCCTGGTCCCGGGCCGTTGTCACATCCTCCAACGTAACGACCAGTTCCGGCTTCATGGCCAAGCCGTGCGATATGGCGCTGCGTCGCAAGTTGAACGTTCGCTCAACGGGGCCGTTGCCCGCCACCAACCGCTGGATCGGAGATCCCTCCTCGTGGGCGAGCGGGCTCTTTAGCGCTGGACCCCAGGCAGGAAAAGTCGATTCCGAAAAGACTTCGTCGATGGACAATCCCAGCAGTTCGTCGTGACGTCGAGACTCGGCAGTCAACTCGTTGAGGATCTCCACACCCGCGGCGTTGATCCTCGACAACCGCTCGCCCTGCTCGAAGACGAACACCCCCTGGGGAACGGTATTCAATATCGCCAGATGGGAGGCACTCAGGTGCGTCACCTCGAGGAACAGAAGTGAGTTGGCGATCAACGGCGCCGTTGTCGTGATGAGCACGCCCAAAAGGGACTGTTCCGGCTCACTGAGCGCAGTTCCATTCACCTTCCCGGCCAGTCCGATGAAGCCCAATAGCCTGCCGTTACAATGAAGCGGAGCGATCAAACGGACGCCATGGTCTCGCAGCACCTCCGTGAGCGCCTCGAATCCGTCTTGGCATGGCGAATCGTCGACCGACACGACGTACGGAATCCCGTCCAGCCACCCCTCGCACATGGCTGTCCGGCCGGCCTCGGCCAAGGCCCTGCACTCTCGCAATCGCCCGGTACCGTAGTACAGATGCTCTGTTCCGGCGTCGGACGTCTCCCGCAAGACGAGGCAGGCGCTGCCGATCGAGAACTGCCCGGCGATGGTCAGAAGCAGGAACTGCGTCAACCGTTCGAAGTCCGGTCGGGAAGCGAATTCCTCCGTCAGCCGCGACAGCGATTCCAGCGCGAAGAGGCGCTTCTCGATCTCCCGCCACTCGGGATAGACGGCAGTGGATGACGACGATACGGTCCGCACCTCGTGCCCCTGGCTCAACTGTCCCGCAGGATCTCCGCCGCCTGGAGATCGGCGGCGATCGTCAGGTAGTCCGACAGATCAAGCACGTCCAACACATGCCGTATTCCGGGTGACAGATGGCAGAGGATGATGTCTCCCTGCATTTCCCGTGCCACCTCCACCGTGCCGATGATGGCACCAACGCCGGCCGACGACAAGAATTGCAGGCCGTCCAGATTCAGGATGACGAACCGAAAGCCCTTCGTCTGTGCTTCCGTGATGACCGAAAGCAGCTCCGGCGCGTTCGTGTTGTCCAATGCGTTCCCCACGGATACCAAGAGGGTGTCGTCACGCAGGACGCGTTGGTTCAATGGTGATTCGCTCATCGGCTGATCCTCTTCTCAATTTCGAGCACGTTGCGGCCATCACCCGTTCGGGTGTACGAGAGATGGTCGGATAGACGGCGCAGCATGAGAATACCCAGCCCTCCGGTCCGCCGCTGACTGGCGGCCGACACAACGTCGGGGACCGTCGGGTATTCGGTCGGGTTGAATGGACGCCCAAAGTCGACAAAGCGCAGCCGCAGGCGATCGTAGGTGGCCTCGCACGAGACGGTGATGCGGCTGCCGCGATCCAGGCCGGCGTGTCTGACGATGTTGAACCCCGCCTCATAGAACAGAGTCTGGAGCTCAGACATCAGTGTTTCGGGAACAGACAACTGCTGCAGGAAGACGTTGAAATGCGCCACGGCACTGTTGAAACCGAGAATGCTCGCCGTGAACACGTGGCTGAAGGAGTGATCGCATGGCGCTGCGGCCGGTCCTGTGGACGCCAGTGCCGTTTGCTCGCCGGTATCGCTGTCGAAGAAGTCGCCGAGATCAAGGACCTGCAGCACGCGGACGAGCCCCGGGCGGGGTGATTCCAGTCGCATGGGAATCCCCGCCAGCTCACAGCTTCGACGTGCCCGCCACAGCAAACTGATGTGGTCGGATGTCACGCGGTCAAGCCCCGCGCATTCCAGGATCACGACGTCAGGATGCTCCGCCAGCACCTTGAACAGCCGGTGATCAAAGGCCGCCATCGCGTCAGCGGTCAGGTCGGCCGGTGCGACGAGTCTCTCGCTCACTTCGGAACTGACTGGCATGCCAACTCCCGTTCTGGATCGGCCGGCGGGGTCGATGGGCGACCGCCAATCCACTTCACAGCCACGAGCGTGATGTCATCGTACTGCGGCGCCGACTTCACGAAATCTCCGTGGATCTTCAGCGTGTGGTCGACCAGGCCGTCGGCGGTCAGGCCCCGGCAGGAACCGATGGTCTCCAGGAGTCGGTCGATGCCAAACTCGTTCTTGTCCCCGTCCTGCCCTTCATTCAGGCCATCCGTGTATTGGACCAGCCACATGTCCTGGGACAGTGCGATGCGCCGACTCTCGATCCGGGCATCGAACTGATCCGGAGGCAGCATGCCCAACGGAAAGCCCCTGGTCTTGACGAGCTCGACTGTGTCGCCGTCCACGGGGAGCACAATCAGAGGATTGTGGCCCGCCGAGGCGAATTCGAAATCCCCGGATTCGGTGTCGAGCACCCCTAAGAACATCGTCACAAACATCCCCTTCTTGAGATCAGGGTGCAGCTTGCGATTCACGGCAGACAGAAGAGCGGCGGGTGGCATTCCCGGACGGGCGAGACTCCGGATGATGTCGCGCGTCATCAGCATGACCAGCATGCCGGGAAGCGACTTGCCTGACACGTCGGCAACGACCAAGCCGAGGTGGGTGTCATCCAATTCCAGGAAGTCGTAGTAGTCACCACCGACGACTTTCGCGCTCCGGTAGCTCACGGCCATCTGGAAGCGATCCGATTCGGGCACGCAGTGCGGCAGGATGCTCTCCTGGATTTCATGGGCAATCTCCAGCTCCCGATCGAGTCTCTCCTTCTCCTTCAGGTCCTGTTGCGCCCGGTTCAACTTCCCACCCATGACACGCACAGTCTCAGCCAAGTAGCCGAATTCGTTGCGTGTCGGAATCATGACGTCAAAGCGGATGTTGTTCAAATCCACACGCCGTAGCGCGTCTGTGATCAGCCCGACCGCCCGCAGCTTGCGATGCACGACCAGCAGCGTCACCGGGATGCCGAGCATGAGCATCGCCAGCGTGATCGAGGCGACCGTGACGATGGAGGCACGCCGGGCCGCCTGGATTTGGCGCGATGACGCCGCCAAGGCCAGGCGGCCGATGCGGATTCCCTGCTCGACGATCGGGATGGTGACGCTCAGCGTGTCGGCGGCGCGCTCGAGTGTTTCGTTGTCGCGCAGCACCTCCGCGAAAGCGCGGTCATGCCCGGCCCGCAGCGAGGCGTTCTGGGTCAACTGTTTGATGTCGGTGTGGGCCAGGAAGTGATCGTCCGCGCCGGCGATTCCGACCCAATACACATCCTTGTTGTCCGCGGCGAGCTTCTTGCAGACGTTACTGAGCATCAACAAGTCGGGACCGTTGGCGGAGAGAATCAGCTTGCCGGCGGTGGTGGAATAGGAGCGCGCCTGCACGAGCAATTTCTCTGTCACCCCGCGGGTCACCGTCGTCACGTACTTGCGCGTTACGACATACCCTGTGACCAGCATCAGAATGACGATGACGGCGGATACGTAGAGAGAGAACTCCCAACGGATGCTCCGCCGGTAGCGAGAGGCATCGGGCCAGTCCGCGGGTAGGGAGCGCGTGTCAATGCTGGTCATAGGACAGCTCTTTCACACGAAGGATCTCTGATTCTGTACGTTCGATGTAGGCCTTGATCTCGCGATCGTCCGGATTCAGGGCTTCCGCCTTCCGCCAGACGGCGATGGCTTGATTGAGTTGGTTCTGACCGTAGAGCTCGATGCCGACGAGCCGGTACGCCTGCACCAGGTAGGCGCGTACCGACTTGTAGTCGGGGACAATCCGCTCAACCTCTTCCCAGTTCGTCACGGCGTCGCGCAGCCGTCCCTCGCGGAACGCCTCCTGCGCCGTCTCGCAGAGATCATCCGCCTTCTTCTGCTCTTCCCGGGATGCGTCTCGAGACGGTGCGACCTCGGCCTTGGGTAGTGGGGAGGTGGCCAGGCGCCGCTCCGCATCCAGCCGACTTCGCAATTCCTGGCACCACTGATGCTGAGGAAATAACGCGACGGCCGAGTCCAGCGCCCGGCGGGTGGATGCGATGTCCCCGTCCGTGAACGCCGTCGTGGCCTTCTGCCGCCAGGTCTCGAAACGGACCCTCTTCCAGGCGAGGAGTACATGATCGTCATTGGGCGCGTACTCCTTCAAGGAGCTGGCGGCCACATTGGCCTCATTGAGTCGACCGTAGCTCAACAGCGAGTCCACGACTCTGAGCTGTCGGTTCAGCAATTCCTCCCGCGAGGCCAGATCGGCGATGGCGGCCGTCGTCTGCTCCAGGAGTTGCTGTGCCTCCGGTGACGTTGGGTATTCCTGCACCGCCAGACTCGCGAAGTACTTCGCGGCCAGCCAATCGCCTGCCTGAGACTTGGCCTGCGCCGAGTCGCGATAGCGGGAGAACGTCTCGGCCCTGACCGCTGCCTCATACTGCGCTCGCGCGTCCGCCAGCAGGCCGACAGCCCTGGTGGTGTCAAGTCCGCTGCTCTTCGTAATGAATAGCGCGCGTTCATAGTGATAGATCGCGTCCGCCAGCTCTCCGTCACCGCGCAAGGAGTCGGCCTGTGCCAGCAGGCGGTCCACGGTCAGACCATTCTTGGACTGTAGTCTCTGTTGAAAGAGAGAGGAGAACTCCGCTTCGCGCCGCTCGGCCCGCCGTGCCCGCTTGTCGCTGGTCGATGATCCGAGGGAGACGGACAGCGTGAACATGTGGACCAAACCCATGTCCCGATCCACGAGCGCATAGTCCAGCCAGGCGCTCTTGTATGCGAACCCCGCGCCCAAGGAGAAGTGTCCATCGCGGTAACCGGCCCTGGCCGCCACCGATTCACGCCATCTGAGCTCCGATCCGGCCGCCACCGACCAGTCACGACGGTCGCTCTTTCTCAACGCCGCGGAAACGGTGGCTACGTCCGTGCCCCGGTGCCCTTGGCCCAACCCAATGGTCATCCCGCCGTCGAATTGGCGCGGGAACTGGAGCGGGCCGGACGTCAGGCCCGATCGGGGTTGAATCAGATTCGTCCCCGACGACGTGATCGTCACGGCGCTCACACCGGGGATACGGATTGGGACGCGACGGCTGAGCGACAGGTTCACGCCCGGTGAGGTGGTCGCGTTGTAATCGCCGATGGTATGATGCTGGAGGGTCACGGCCAGGCCCACGTTGTTTCCGGAAATGATCCGCCCATAAGCCAGATAGAGATCGAGATAGTCATCCGACGTCTCCCCGAGCAGGAGGTTGCCGGCATCACGGGTCTCGATTCCGTCGACACCGAGGGAGAACACGCCGAAACCAAACGTGCCGAAGTCGAGCGTCGGAACGGCCACGCCCAGGTACTGGTAGGCGACCCCGGTTTCGTACAGTTGACTGAGGGAGAAGCCGATCGCGAGGCGCTCCGCCATGGCCAGCCGTGAAGCGTTCCAGTATGGCGCGGCCGTGAAGTCACCGACACCCACAGCGGCCCCGCCCATGGCCAGATCCCGCGCCCCGACCCCGAAGCTCACGGGAGGTTGTGTTCCCCCCTCCTCCGACGCCGACGCACCGGCGGCGTAGGCCAGAAGTAGAATGGCCGGCAGCCATCGACGGTTCATCGTACGACCGCCACCTTTCGTTTGAAATGCGCGCTCTCACCCGACGTGTACTTCACCGTAATGCGACAGTAGTACGCACCTGGGAGTACCATCTGCCCGGATCCATTCAATCCATCCCAGACTTCTGTCTGATGTGATCCCGCGTCGCGTGACGCCCGCTGAAGAATGGTCCTGACTTCTTCCCCGGTGATCGTGAAGATCGTCAGATCGACGTCCGCTCGTTCCTTCAGGACATAGCCGATCGTGGTGATCTCTCCATGGGCGGGATTGAACGGGTTCGGGAAGTTCGTGAACGACTCCTTCAACCCGGGAGAGGTCACGGACAACTCACCCAGAACGCACGGATATCCCCCGGTTCCGAGTATTGGTGCGATCGGGGTGCCCAGTTGCTCGTCGGCAAGCCCAATCCATAAGGAATCCTGCACTTGGAACAGGTAGTTGCCCAACGGTACTGAAGCGCGCACTGTTGCGATGATGCTCACATCGAGGTTGTCCCCGTGCCGGATCACGACTCCCGGTTCGAATCCGAAACTGAGTTCTCCGCTCGAGAGCTCCACGGCGGCGGATCTGTCTTGCCCCACCGTAAGCACGGCCGAATCGAGAATTACGCCCGCGTCAACGGCGGTCAGACTTTCCGGCAGACGTCGGTAGAGGCGTCCCCGCAACGACGTCAGTTCGAGGTTCCCCTGCAACGCCGGCGGCGAGTACTGCAATCGGCCGCGCAGGAGCGATACACCGGCCTGGCCAGGGGCTGTGACCTGTCCACGGGTTTCGTCCACGTACAACCGTGGCGATCCGGCCGGGAAGAAGATTCGCGTCAGTGGACTGACAAACGGCAGTGAGCCGGGGCAGCCTTCACCTGTGGTCGGACGGAGGTATGAGGCCGTGTCGGCTGCATCGACCACGTCGATGCCATTGTCGCCACTGAGGCTGACAAGGAAGTGGTCATAGGGAACATCGGCGTTTATGTCGGCGATGAGCTCGATTGTCGTGCTGTCCCCGGGGGAGAGCGACAGTCCCGGATCACCGATGCCGATCCGGATGGCACCCTGCGACAGCGTGAACTGAGGCAGGTAGACGATCGCGCCTTCGCCGATCCGATAGCCGATGCGATCGAAGAGGCGGTACGGATCGAGCACGCGCCACGTCGAGTCGAGCGCCAAGACCCGCGCGTTGCGCAGGAGAACCGGCGCATGATCCACTGGACTCGGATGGACGAGCGTCAGGTTCGCCAGCGGGACGGAATCCGCGCCGCCGGTCACCGCCGAGGGCAATCTCGACGACACGCAGATCACCGGCGGCTCCGCGCGGTGTTTCAACGCCAGGACTCCGGACCGGATCGGGAACATCGATTCCTGTCGGATGACCAGGGGGTCCGGTATGGCGGTGAGCAACGATCCCGAGCTGAGGTCACGGAACGTGAGGGCAGCGCTGTCGGCGATCAGGACTTCGAATTCACTACGACTGGCGTCCGGACGAACCGATATCCAGACGTCGATCGAGTCGGTCTGTCCGGCGCTGAACGTGATCGGCGCCTGCAACGCGACCTCGGCCGCATCGAGAATGGACGGAATGGACGTCAGTTCTCCGACGACTGTTCTCCGTGAGACCACGGAGACGCGATCGGCCACGTCACCGGGCGCGATCATCGCCCCGGCGGAATCGACAAACACACACTTGACGCGGCTCAACTGAATCTGCGAGCTGCCGACCAGGTCCGGATGCCGTGCCGTGACCCTGAGAACCGGCACGTCGCTCTGTCCGTAGTCCGCGATTTCCTTCTGCAACCCGAACCCCGACACGGCCGCGGTTGTCGCGGGTTGATAGATCCGACAGCCGGCCGTCTTCCAGGGAAATCCCGGCTCCGGGCGGTAGGATACCGGCAGAAGCGTGTTCTCATCGGCGGGAACAAGAGACTGCTCGTTCTGCAGCTCCAATGAGAACGACTGGGCTCTTGCACTATCGCTGATATCTACCAGAAGAGTCACGAGCCGTGATTCCCCCGGAGCGACGATCACCGGTGCAGCAAACGCGAGAAGCACCGACGATTCCTGCGGCACTTGGTCTATAACGGCGATGTCCGTATACCCCGAGGATAAGACCAGACGGGTTGCGATGTCCGATGCGGCCATGGGGTGGCCGGTCGCGTCTTCCACGTGGATCCGGATGCTGTCGAGTCGCAGTGACGATACGAGTGCCGACGTATCACTATCAGAAATCAGAATGCTCAAGGGATAAACGTGTTCCTGTCCTCGAATCGCGGCGGTCGGCATGGTATTAACAAACCGGATCCCCACTGACGATGGCACGGTCTTGACCGTGACCGGGTTTGTCTCAACGATGGCGGAGGAATCGGTCAGATCGCGTGCCGCGGCCCGGAGGCGCCAAGCGGGATGTCCCGGGTGGCGCGCCGTGTAGTAAAGATGAAATCGCGTCGTCTCCCCGGCGGCCAAGGCGCGGGGAGCAACGTCGCTGCTGTCCAGCGACACCGCAGAACTGTCCAGAATGCCGACCACTTGCGGAGTGACATCGTAGAGCACCGATGAGAGGGTGTTGCTGATATCGATGTTCAGACACACTCCCTGACCGACCGAGTATGTCGTCCGCGCCATCGACGGTGAGACGCTGAGGGCGCCTCCTGTGATCGTTCCCGTTCTCACGCCGGCAAGCGCCAGATCGTTCGGGCCGTCATTGGCCGACGCATAGGTGCAGCCGTTGACGGGAATGGTCAGACGGAGCGTGCGACCTTGGGTCGCGGTGTCGGGAACGTCGGCGACGACAATAAGGACGGGTGGTGACGGGCCCACATCCAGTCCAGACAGATCGACGCGCCAGTCGTTGCCAACAGGGGAGAATCGGCCCAGAAGCGAATCTGCCGGCGTCATACTATGGCTGACGTCCCGATCGAGGTAGAGGCGAAGGTCACTGATGTCGCCCGGCCCGGCCGTGCCCAGGTTGCTGATGACCAGCGACGTCAGAGTGTCCGTACGATCGCCATTGGCGGCCGGACGGAACCCGAGCAGTGAGACGGACGAGTCGCCGGGCCGCATCGTCACCGGGATCAGGTCAATGAGTTCGTACTGCGCCGCCACCGAGCCATCGACCACACGGTAACTGCCGCCGTGGACAGGGATATCGCCGTTGACGCTGACTGCCTCGCGGAACTCGAAATCCGCCGTGCCGTTGATCGACAGCGCCAGACTGTCCGAATCGATCAGATTCAGCGGGACATCGGCGACGACGAAGAAGTAGTTCAGGGATTGCGGCGCGAGTACCTGTTCTGTCCCTGACAGCCGCATCTGCCCCGACGCGAAGTATCCGGTTCCGATGGGCGTGACTTCATTGAAGACACGATCGGCATTCCCGTCCGTGAAGAGAGACACCTGTCCCAGTTCTTGATCCGCAAACGCGAGCCCTGAGCGCGACCGCGAGATGTTGGTCAATGTAATCCCGCGCAGCATCTGGGACGTCCCCGCATAACCGTTGTAGAGGGCGAAACTGAAGAGGATGTTGCGCGCCGACCCCGGAGTGATCGGCATCGAGGTCGAAGGAATGGAGATCGCCGTCATGCGATTGGCCGGGAGCATGAGAAGCGTCGAGGGGCTTCGAACCGCATCGTCATCCGGCCCGTCGGTCCCCGATCCGTAGGTCACGCCGTCGACCTGGATGAGAAACTGCACCGTCCCGCCGCCAGTGACCGATGCCGAGACATCCGCGGTGATCAGGAATGGCGTCGTCGTATCCTGCAACGGGCATGACAGACTCGTGATGCTCCAGGCACCACTCTGATAGGCCAGCGCGCCCAGCGAGACATCCGATCCATCCTTGCCGGCTGTCCCTTTATCCTGCCACAACCGGACATCGGTGAAGACGGTCCGTGCCTCGATGGCGCCTTCACAGGCGACCCGAAGACCGCGCAGCACGTCTTCGCGATACCCATTGCGCGGCAGACGAAACCGGAACAGGACGCGATCCTGCTGGCCTTCCAGCAAGGTAACATCCGTCAATGTATCGACGATCACATTGGCGGCCGGGAAGGCATCGACCGTGAAATCGCCGCTATTCTTGAGCGGGAAGATGCCGTTGACGGAGAGCGACTGATGGAAGTAGAGTTCGTCGGCATCCGCGATGCCACAGTTGATGGTGTTGCCGTTCTTGCTGCTCCAGCGACTGACATCGACCGCGAGGGCCAGTGTGACCCTGCTGCCGTCTCCCGGAATCGACAGCGCGGGAGTCGTGAGCAACGTGGATCCGTCTTGCACCGTGCCTGACGCAATCACCGAATCGACGGGGCCCAGCGACGACGAATCGCCATCCCGGTCGAGCCAAAGCCAGACGGCATCGATCTGGCTGTCCAACAGCGACTGTGGCGCCGTACCGGGGTCCGCGGCATAGAGGGTCAGCCGGAGACTGTCCAGTGTCGCCGTGGATCCCGTGTGGTTGACGAGCGAGATGCTCAGGATCGACCCGCTGGTGGTGCCGGGGATCAGCGCCCGCGTGGGGAGAGGAATGTCGGCGACGGCCACGGCATGCTGGGCGACGATTGTCACGGTGGCGGCCGGCGGCACGGCCGCATCGATGGGGCCGTCATTACCGGAAGCCACTTCGATCCCATGAAGGGGGATGCCGAGAGAAATTGTCGCACCTTGTCGGGCCGCAGGTGAGAGTTCGACAGCGACTTGGAAACGGCGCGTCGGCCCGATGAGCGGCACATGCAGCCCGCTGATGCTCCACAGTCCGCCGGTGAACTCGAGAGGCCCGACCCTCTCCTCGGCGTACAGGATCACCGAGTCGATGTCCTGCGGCGTCGCCGTACCGAGGTTGGACAGTGTCAGGATTTCCAGCGTGTCGATCATGTATCCGTTTCGCGGCAGATCGATCGTGAGCACCACAGACGCGTAGGACTGTGGTGCGATGATATCGCTGGAAGGAGCAATGAGGTGAACTTGTCGGGCCACGAGGCCGTCGACGATGCCGTAGCCGATGGAGTTGATCGTCGCCGATCCCGCAACCGTGCTGCCATCGACCGTTCTGATGTCGGTCTGCGGACTGAGGAACAGGTCGAGTGAATCGCTGTCGCGCGGTGCGGACGCCACTGAAATGGCGGCGAAGAGCGACAGGTCGGAACCTGGGGCCACAGGAACGGATGACAGGGCGAAGCTGACGGCATCGGCCGAAAACGGCGTGGTTCCGATGATCTCATCGTCCGGGGTCAGAAGCTCATCGCGATCTGTATCCTCGTAGAGCGATATCGCGCTGATGTTTCCTCTGACCTGGCTGGCCGAGCCCTTTCCACGGCTGGCGTTGCGGACTGTGATCCCGGTGAGACCGCGTGGCGTGTCGAAGCGGTTTTCGATTGTGAAGGCCAGTATCGGCACCAGCGACTGTCCGGCCGACACGTATTCGTTGCCGAGCCGAATCGCGCTGACGGTCAACACGTCGACCACGATCATGTTCGACGTGTCCATGACTCCGTTGATGCTGCTGGTCGCCACGATGTAGCCGATTCCCGGCTTTGTCGCCACAAAGCGCCCATCGGCGTCGATGTGGCCGATGTCTCCCGCCACCGACCAGGTCAGTTCGCCCACGTCGACAGGTTCCCACTTGCGGTTGAACCCGGTCGCCGTGAAGACGCGCGCATCGCTGATCTTCAACGATGCGGTGTCCGGCTGGACGACGAGTCGATCCAAAGCGTTGGCGAGGACCAGCAGGATTCGACTCGTGTCGGCCAAGTCTCCGGTCTCGCTGCGAGCCCAGATCCGTCCGGACCCCGGCGTTGTCGCGACGAAGAGCCCACTGCCATCGATGGAGCCGACAGCGCCGAGGACTCCCCAATGCAGGGGGCCGATCGTGGTGACGTTGCCGTTGCGGTCGCTTCCCTCGGCGGCATAGCGTGCGGTGTCGCCCACCCACACGTCGAGCGAATCGGGGAGGACTCTCAAGGCGACGGTGCGGCCGGGCACGACCTGCAGCCACTGAGTCGTGTCGGCGAAGCCGAGACTGGAAGTGGCGATGACCTGCGCCTGCCCGGCGACCACGGCATCGAACAGACCTGTCGCGCTGATCGTTCCGAGCGGCGCCGTCAGTGACCAAGAGACACTCCCGGGGTCCGCCGGATTGCCGTTGATGTCGTAGGCAGCGACTGTGAATTGCAGCGTCGAATCGGCCGAGACGACGACTGAATCGGGAGAAACGACGATCTGGGCCGGCAGGTCGGCAACCACGCTCACGGACACAATCTCGGTGTCTGCCGATGCGCCGTCCGACGCCGTGAACAGAAGCTGGTGCTCGCCCAACTGGGCGGAACTCGGAGTGAAGGCAAAGATCCCCTGCCCATTATGGTGGTCGGTGAACGTCGCATTCGCCGGGAGGGCGATGATGCCAAGAGACGGCACCGTGCTGTCAGGGTCCGTGCCGAAGATGCTGAGCTCCAGACTCTCTCCCAGCAGAACGACCCGTGGACCGGTCACGTCGACGGCGGGACGCTGGTTTCCGGCTTCGATGACTGTGACGACAACCGACGCGGAATCGGCGAGCGAGCCGTCCGAGGCGATGAATACGACCACGTAGATACCGGCCTGAATGAATGACGGCGAGAACACGAACCGGCCCCGGCCGTCAGCGAGCGTTTCGAATGTGGCTTGAGGCGGCGCACCGACCAGTGACCAGATCGGCAGGGTTCCTTCAGGATCGGTCGCTGTCACCGTGAGCGTGAGCGTCTGCCCTTCCAGGACGGATGTGTCCTGGATCGGATCGATCACCGGGGAGAGGTTGATATCGGTCACGGTGATCTTTACGGTCTCGCTGTCTGCCAGCGCGCCATCGGTGGCAACGAACGTGACGAAGTACACCCCGACTTGCGATTCGTCGGGCTCGAATTGGAACGTCCCACTTCCGTTTCCTTGATCCAGGAACGTCGCATGCAGCGGCAGGGGAGCGGCTGAGAGGGTCGGCTTCGTGCTGTCGGAGTCGGTGGCCGTGACCGCGATCGTCAAGTTTTCGTTCTTGGCCACCGACTTGGCCCCGATGGAAGCGAGGACAGGGGGACGATTGACGTCTACGACCGTGATCGCGACCATCTCCGTGTCGGCCAAGAATCCATCCGAGGCGACGAATCGAACCGTGTAGACGCCTGCCTGTGTGTAGTCCGGATTGAACAGGAACGTGCCGGTGCCGTTCCCGGCGTCGGTGAATTGCGCGTTGGCGGGCGGGTTCCCGGCTCGGAGTTCCGGGTACGTCCCGTCCGGGTCAGACGCGGCGACGATGAAGTTGAGATTCTGACCCTCGGAGACCGATTTGGCTCCGATGGCGGCAAGCGACGGCGGACGATTCACATTGACGACAGTGATCGATACCAATTCGGTATCCGCCAACGACCCGTCGGAGGCGATCACACTGACACCGTACAACCCAGCTTGAGTGTAATCCGGATCAAACGTGAACCGGCCGGAGCCATTCCCACTATCTGTGAAGGCGGCATTCGTAGGGAGCCCCAGGCACGACAACGTAGGAACGTCGCCATTGAGATCCGTGGCGCTAACGTTAAACTGGAGATGCTGCCCTTCGTCGACGCTTTGTGCGCCGATCGGACTGAGAACGGGGGGCAGGTTCAACAACACGACATCGATCGTTGCGACCTGGCTGTCAGCCAATGCGCCATCCGAGGCGACGAAGAGCACCGAGTGGGTTCCCAGTTGGAGAAGATCCGGAGTGAACTGAAACGTCCCGGTCCCGTCGCCGTTGCTTTGGAAACTTGCGTTGGGCGGCACTCCCTCCGCTGCCAATGCGGGAATTGTGGAATCGGGATCGATGGCCACAACGTCGAACACCAGGGTCTGGCCGACGGCGATGGTCTTCGGGTCGATCGGCGCGATGACCGGGGGACGGCCTGCAATCGTCGTCGAGGCGCAGGCATGGTTGTTGGCGGTGTCGGGATCGGACTGGTTCAGCGCGGTGATGTTGGCGCAGTTCGTGATTGTTGACCCGACGGTATCGTCCAGTACCCGGCAGGTGATTGCCAGCGACGCCGTGCCGGACTGCGCCAGGTTTCCCAGTGTCCAGTTACCGCTTGCTGATACGTAGCCGCCGGAGCTGACAGAATGGGAGAGATACTCCAGACCACCCGGCAGAAGATCGGTCACTCTCACGCCCGTCGCTGGCTCGGGTCCGTGGTTCGTCACCAAGACCGTGCAGGCAATCGTGTCGCCTACGTATGTAAGGGGCACGCTGAGCGACGTCGTCAGTTCCAGATCGGCCCCCGGCCTGTCTTTGAAGGCGACCCAGTAGATCGTCTCGTCTTTCTCGTTGACTGCCTTGTGCGTGCCGACTTGGAAACCATCCGGCCTGAAGGACTCGATGCCTCTCTCAAGACCGGCCTGAGCATCGAGGAACAGACTGCTGTCGCTTGTGAAGGATGCCAGCCGAAAGACGCCACTCTCGCCGTTCGCGTTCTTGATGATCACGGCGTCGGGTTGGAATCCCACACCGCCCACGTTGCGATTCTGTGTTTCGTTCCCGATGTAGCTGGCGCCGCCGGCGGCGCCGTAGACAGAGTTCCAGGCGATGTAGTGGTAGACGACAACCTGCTTGTTGACGGTATTGTCGTCACCGATCTGGAATCCATCCGGTTGGAAATCCTGGATTCTGTTACCCTTTTGGGAACCTTGGAGCTCGAGGCTCTCGTCGGGAGGTTCGTCCGCGAAGCGTTGCATCACCTGTTCGTCGGCCTCCGCAAATACGATCACGTACGCCGGGTGGAATCCAATCCCCGTGATGCTTCGGTCGTCCTGTTGATCGCCGATGTAGGAGCCGATCGCCATCTCGCCGGGTGAAGACTTGAAAGCGATCCAGTAGTACGCGGTGCCGCTCGCGTTCGTCGTGGGATCAGAACCGACGGTGAAACCAGCCGCGTCGAGCGACGTGATGGCCTGTGCGATGAACGCATTGGCGGTCCCGAGTTCCTTGGTCGCATCACCGGTCATCGTCGCCGTGCGAATGACGGCGGGATCGGTGCCGTCCCCTTTGATCAGCACGGCATCAGGCGCAAAGCCGACCCCGGCAATGGACTGGTTTGTCCCGTTTCCGGTGTACAGACCAGTGGGCCTGTTGAAAAACCCTTGCCGTCTGGGGGCGGATGTTGTTGTTGGGTTCATGCAGACGAAGCGTGAGAAACTGGGCTATGAGATGATGCTGTTGCCGTCGCTGGAGGAGTTTGTGCCGGCGAA
>JBFMGX010000040.1 GCA_040752595.1 Candidatus Zixiibacteriota bacterium | reverse complement strand
ACCAGGTTGTTGGAAGAGTATCGGGAGAAAGTTGAACAGGCGAGGCAGAGAAGGCTTCGTCACAACCGCGCGGAGGCCGGCGTCAGACCATCAACTTTTTTGGCCGAATTTGTCTGACACAGGACATGTGTCCTCTGCTGTAGTCGGACCTTCCAGTCGGTGGGATTACGTTCAGCGGGTGCACCAACGGCACATGAACGGGGGTGACGTGTTTGGCGCGCGTCACAGCGGGCATGTGGAAGTATGTTGACCGGACGGCGACGTCCGGCAGGCGAAAGGTGGTGAATTGTTTGCCCGAAGGAAGTGTGAAGTGGTTTAATGACGCCAAGGGGTATGGTTTCATTACGCAGGATGGAAGCGAAAAGGACATCTTCGTCCATTACACCGCCATCAAGCGTGAGGGATTCAAGACCCTACGGGAGGGAGACCGGGTGGTTTTTGATGTCGTCGATGGCCCCAAGGGGTTGCAGGCGACCAACGTCAACGTGGCACAGCGGGTCCCCGCCTGAGATCTGTTCCTCAGCTTCACCCCCAACAGTCTGCAAGAGGGGTGCGCCGGATTGGGCGCACCCCTCATCCGTTTGTTCTTGAGCTTTCGCCAACACATTGTGAGTCAATGACTTGCACGCCAGATCCCCGGCGCGAGGGCGCGATTTGGCGCATCAAACACGGCCCCGTTTGCGGAAAGCGTAGTAGATCGGGAAGTCTCACACGCCGAATTTGTTTATAGTTGTTGGGGAATGGGCTTGCCGGTCATATGGGAACGCCCGGCAGGCGGATTGCTCGGACGCGGCTTGGCGGAGATTCACAGGCGGTATGGCACCGGACGAGAAAGACAGAACACGAATCACCTCGACGGCAGCTCCTCAGGTGATGGTTGTTCCCTTCCTGCCCTTGCAGGGGGATGTGCCGTTTCCGCTGGCCGTGGTCTCAGTCGTGTTGCGCACCTCCTATGGACTGGAGGTGATCGCGAAGTCCGGCGGGGAGGAGCCGCAATTCTGGGTGGCCTGGACGCCGGCGGAATTCGATCGGCAGCGATTTCGCGATGTACTTCCCTCGTCCGGCGTAGTGTGTCGGCTTCTGTCGGCACGTCCTCTCGGACCCGGCCAATTGCGGGTCGACTTGGAAGGTCTGTTCCGCGCGTCGCTCGATGGTGTTCTCGAGACGCAGCCGCTGGTCCAGGTACAGATCAACACCCAGCCGGAGACCATTGGCGACCCAGCCGCCGCCGCTCAGAAGGTCGACACCTGCCATGACCTCTTGCTGACTCTGGTGGATCAGTCCGGGCAGTACCCGGAGGAACTCGTCCGGGTGGCCGAGTTGGCCCGTGACCGTCCCGACCACTTTGCCGATCGGGTCGGAGCCGCGGTGCACTTCACGCAGGAAGACAAGTGGCGGCTGGCGCAGATGCCGGATGTCCTAGCCCGACTCGATCTGCTGATGGAGCTACTGCGCCATGAAGTGACCGAGGCCGGACTCAAACAGGATCTGACCCGCCGTGTGCGTGTCTCCGTCGAAAACCGTCGCCGTGCCGATGTGTTGCGCGCCGAATTGCTGGCTCTGCGCAAGGAGCTGGAGGTCCTTGAACCGGGCGCCAATGAGCTGGACGAGTTGGCGGAGCGGGTCGGTCGCGCCGGATTGCCTCCCACTGTCGCCCGCCGGGCGCGCAGCGAGCTGGAACGTCTGCGGCTGATCTCCACGGCCTCGGCGGAGTACACGGAGATCCGGAATTACGTCGACTGGCTCCTCCATATCCCGTGGACAGCCACCGCCCACGAGCGCGCCGACATCGAGGAAGTGCGCCGTCTGCTCGATGAGAACTTCTACGGCCAGAAGAAGGCCAAGGACAGGATTTGCGAGTACTTATCCGTGCTGCAGCGCACAGGGCGCCCGGCGCCCACCGTCCTCTGCCTGGTCGGCCCTTCGGGAATCGGCAAGACCGTACTGGCGCGGGGGATTGCCAAGGCCTTGCGCCGTCCTGCCGTGACCCTCAACCTCGGCTTGCTGCGATCCGAAGGCGTGCTGAAGGGAAACCGGCGCACGTTCCCGGGAGCAATGCCGGGGCGCGTGCTCCGACTGTTGCGGGCGGTGGAGGTCACGAATCCCGTCTGCATCCTGGAAGAAGTCGATCGCCTCGGTTCCGACAACGGGCGGCCTGATCTCTCCGCGGTCCTTCTCGAAGCGATCGATCCGGAGAACAACCACGATTTCTGGGACTACTATCTGGAGTTTCCATACGATCTCTCCAAGGTCCTGTACATCGGCACGGCCACCGATCCCGAGAATGTCCCGGAGATGTTGTCCGAACGTTTGGAATTCGTCGACCTGCCGGGGTACCTGCTCGACGAAAAGGTGGAGATCACCTTCAAACACCTGTGGCCGCGCCAACTGGCGCAGCACAATCTCCCGGCCTCGGAGTCCGGACTGACGGTGGCCGCCGTCCTGAAGATCATCCGCGAGTACACGCTGGAGGCCGGGCTCGGGAATCTGAACAAGTCCCTGGAGGTGATCTGCCGCCAGTTGGCGGCGCAACGGGCCGCGGGTCAGCGGGGATTCGCGCGTGTTGGTGTCCAACAGGTCGAGCGGCTGCTGGGAACTCCGGTGTACATCCCGGAGATGGCGGAAACCAAGCCGGAGATCGGCGTGGCGATGGGAGTGGCCTGGACCCAGACCGGCGGCGACATCATGCTGATCGAGGCGCTCAAGATGCGCGGCTCGGGCACGGTCATTTCAACCGGCTCGCTCGGCGAAGTGATGCGCGAGTCGATTCAGGCGGCGCACTCCTATGTCCGTTCCCGCGCCGATTGGCTGGGGATCCCGCATGCGGACTTCACCAACTACGACATCCACGTGCACTTTCCCTCGGGAGCGATTCCCAAGGATGGGCCGTCAGCCGGAATCACCGTATCGGTCGTGATCGCGTCGGTGATGTCGGAGCGGCCGGTGCGCAATGATTTCGCGATGACCGGCGAGGTCTCGCTGCGCGGCAAGGTGCTGCCCGTGGGCGGAATCAAGGAGAAGGTCGCCGCGGCCCACCGAGTCGGCATTCACAAGATCATCGTCCCGAAGCAGAACGTGAAGGACCTGCAGGATGTCCCGCGACGGATCGCCAAAGAGATGACCTACATCCCGGTCGAGACCGTGGACGAGGTTTTTTCGGCGGTTCTGCTCGACTTCGACCCGGCGCGCGCCAGTCTGGAGAAACTTCTGCGCATGGAAATGGTTAGAAGGCAGATGGCGCGGCGGCCGAAATCGAAGACGCGGTCCCGCAAGCCGGCCAAGGCGCGCGAACGGGGGGGGGCGAAGGTCCGGACCAAGCCACGGACGGGACGGAGGCGCAGTCGGCGTGAGGCCGGACGATGAACGACGGCAGACTTCCATGGCAATCGGGGCGGCTGTCATGCGACTGATAGAGAAGCGTGTTGAGGGGCCGCTTTTCCAGACAAGCCGGCACTGATGATGCGCGCCACCCGCCCCCGGGTGGCGCATGTCTCAGCGGTCTACGCCACGCGAGGGCGCGTGACGTGCACTATTCTCGGCGAACCAGTGTCTCGTGAGAGAGAGGTATCTCTTGTTCGGACTCCGCAGTCGTCTTGTCCTGGCACTGTGTGCGACCCTGACCGCGGTGGCACACACCGCCGCCGCCGAACCTGATCCCATCCTGCAGGCGCTGACCAGCGAGATGTCCCGTTCCGTCGCCCGGTTGAAGTTGGACGATTTCGAGGCGCCCTACTTCATCTCCTACCGTCTCACTGATCTGCGCAGCGTCTCGGCGCACGCCGAGTATGGCGCCCTGACGAATTCCGGCGGCGAACGGTACCGCGCTTTGGCGGTCGACGTGCGTGTCGGCTCCTACCAAGACGACAACACGTCGGACGACGAGGCGTTCTACTTTGACCCCCGCGATGACGACGCGTATGCCTATTCGCGTCGCTACGCGCCGATCGACAATGACACGACCGCCCTGCGGCAGGATCTCTGGCTGCTGACCGACTACCGTTACAAGCAGGCGTTGGAGCAGTTCATCGGCGAACGGGGACGCAAGATCCAGAAGGTCGACAAGCCGGATCGTCCCGATGACTTCTCGCCGTCGGCGCCCATCGTCGAACTCGAGCCGATCGATACCTTGGCGGTCAACCGTGCCCGTTGGGAGGGGGTTATCCGGGCGATTTCTTCACGCTTTCGCCGGGAGCCGAGAATCTACGACTCAGACCTCGACTTCATGGGCGTGGCCCAGACACGGTACTTGGTGACCTCGGAGCAGACGCGTGAGCGGATGAGCAGCCATAACTACTCAGTCTCGATCTCCGCCAAAGCGCGCGCCGACGACGGCATGCCGCTGACGCTGGAGCGCGTATTCAAGGCCCACCATCTGAACGCGCTCCCTGATTCGGCGCGATTGTCCGTGGCCGCCGATTCCCTGATCGATCTGCTCTTGGCTCTGCGTGAGGCGCCGGTCATGGAACCGTACACCGGCCCGGCGATCATCCGTCACGGCGCCTCCGGCGTCTTCTTTCATGAAGCGCTCGGTCACCGGCTTGAGGGGCACCGGACCAGGCGCGAGGCCGAGGGACACACGTTCAAAGACAAGATCGGACTCCGCGTGATTCCCGACTTCCTCACAGTCACTGACGATCCGGCCGTCACAGACTTCCAGGGAACCGGGCTCTATGGTGCGTACCGATTCGATGATGAGGGGATTCCCGCGGCGCGCACGCTCCTGATCGAAAAGGGCATTCTCAGGAGTTTCCTGACCGGCCGTACCCCTGTCAAGGGCGTGACGGGATCAAACGGCCACGGGCGGGCCGATGCCTGGAGCCAGCCGGTGAGTCGCATGGGGAACCTGTTCGTAACCGTAGACCAGCCGGCGACCTACGCGGATCTGAAGGCCAGACTGATTGAGGCGTGTCGGGCGGCGGGGAAGGAGTTCGGCCTGATCTTCGAAGACATCGCCTCGGGTGAGACGAACACCTCGTCCTATGGCGTCCAGACACTCAGGGTGCGGCCGCGTGTCGTGAGGAAGGTCTACGTGAACGATGGTCATGAGGAACTCGTTCGCGGCGTGGAGTTGATCGGGACTCCGCTGGCCGTCTTGGAGAGCATCAAGGCCGGGGCGGATGACCCGGCAGTATTCAACGGCGTCTGCGGCGCCGAATCGGGATGGGTGCCGGTTTCGGCGATTGCCCCCAGCGTCCTCGTCGGTGAAATCGAGGTGCAGAAGGCCGATCGCAATCTCAAGCGCGGCCCGATCCTGCCGCCGCCGCTGCATGATCCCAAATGGAAGTGATCGTTTGTGCCTAATTGTCATCCCGAGCACGCCCATGGCGGACCAGGGATCTGCTGTTTTCCCCATGAAATGAGAGCAGATTCCTCGCCCCGCCACAGAGCGGCGGGACTCGGAATGACAGTGATTGCTTTTCTTCAGCAACCTGCTAAAATCGGGTTGATTGCCCCCAAGGTGTGCGGTCGGGTGTGGGGACCCGGCGCCACAGGTCTACGGAATGGCACGTCGGGTAGTGAAACCGATTCTATATCCCAGGACTTCTTGTCTCAGTACCAGCAGGCGCGTTTGTGCGTGCCACCGGGCTTGACAAAATCGGTTTTCTACGTATATTCATCACTTGGGGGCGTTGCGGTGTTGCCCGTCAAGCTGTAGACCGTTCCTCACGCGGTTTCGACAACCAGGTGTACTGCGAGGTGTCTTGTGATTGACCGCCTGCGGCTCTGCGCCAGCGTTCTGGGATTGTTGTTCTGTTGTCTCATGGGGGATGCGGCCGATGCCCAGATGCCGGCGAGCGCGACCGAGTTTTCACCGACAGAGATTCACCGGATCGAGGCCGCCGGCAAGATACGAGCGGTCGAGCGGGAACGGGCCCTGCCGCGTCCCGCGGTCGTGCTCGATCAGGCCGGGTTCGATGCGACCTACTACGATCTGGACCTGTCCATCGATGAAATCGCACAGACGATCAGCTCGCGTGTCACCATGTACGCCCGCGCCCGGGTCGCGAGTTTCAACGCCCCCACACTCAACCTGACCAGCAGTCTGACCGTTGATTCCGTTCGCACATTCGGTCGCCCCGTGACCTGGAGTCATGTGAGCGGCTTTCTGTATGTCACCCTCGATTCGCTGTACGCCGTGGGCGAAGAGTTTGAAGTCACCGTCTATTACCATGGCCACCCTCCGACCGGGGGATTTCAGGGATTCGCGTTTGGCACGCATTCCGGCTGGCCGATCATCTCGACGCTCTCCGAGCCGTACCTGGCGCAGTCCTGGTGGCCTTGCAAGGACACGCCGTCCGACAAGGCTGATTCGACCGATGTCCGCATGCGGGTCAATGATGCGCTCTACGGCGTCTCCAATGGTATCCTGCGCGACTCGGTCAACAACGGCGATGGCACCATCACGTATTGGTGGCACGAATCGTACCCCATCACGACATATCTCGTCTCGCTGGCGATCACGAACTATGCCCGGTTCGACCATTGGTACCACCATGGCCCCGGCGGGGTCGATTCGATGCCGGTGCGATTCTATTCATATCCCGAACTCCTGACCGATGCCCAGAACTTCTGGCCCGTCTCGGTCACCCAGATCGGTGTCCTGGCGGATAAGTTCGGCGAGTATCCGTTCCTCAACGAGAAGTATGGCATCGCCCATTTCACCTGGGGCGGCGCCATGGAACACCAGACCGTCTCTTCTCACACGAGTGGTGGCTTCGGCTTCGGGCAGTACTTGATCGTCCACGAACTGTCCCATCAATGGTGGGGCGACATGATCACCTGCCGGGACTGGCATCACATCTGGCTCAATGAGGGATTCGCCTCCTACTGCGAGGCGGTGTGGGCCGAGTATCTCGGCGGCACGGCGTCGTACCGCAACTACATGAGCAGCATGAACTACTTCAGCGGCGGACGGATCTACATCGATGACACGACCAACATCAACAACATCTTCAGCACCCGCGTGTACGACAAGGGGGCCTGGGTCCTCCACATGCTGCGCGGGATCGTGGGTGACTCGGTCTTCTTTCAGATCATGCGGACGTATTACAGCGATCCCGATCACCAGTACAAAGACGCGGTCACCGAGGAGTTCCGGGACATTGCCGAGGCGGTGTCCGGCTTCGATTTGCATGAGTTCTTCGCCGATTGGATCTACGGCTACTACTACCCGAAGTACTACGTCTCCTGGTTTTCCGAAGCGGGACTGACGGGGTGGCAGGTATATGTTCATTTGCGTCAGGGACAGACGACAGAGCCTGCCGTGTTTGACATGCCGGTGGAGCTGCGGCTTTACGATGCCCTCGACGCGGATACGCTCCGGGTCTGGAACACGGCGCGGGACCAGGACTATCAGTTCACGACGGCGTTCCTGCCGACGAATCTCAAGGTTGATCCCAACAACTGGATTCTCGATACCGCCTTTACCGAATCATACGGGGTGCGGATTCTGACGGATTCGCTTGTGACGGGTTCGCAATATCTGCCCCATCACGACTCCGTGTTTGCCAAGGGTTCGGCCGCGGGGGAATACGGGTACACCATTCAAAGCGGCATCTGGCCGACCGGATTGACGTTGGACACGACCACCGGCGCCATCAACGGCGTCCCTCTGGACTCGGGGATCTTCAATGTTACGATTCGCGCCTGGGGCAAGGTCGGCGGAGGCGCCGTGTACACCAACCGGGCGTTCACGCTGTGGATTGCGGGTGCCCCGTACATGCCGGGGGACCAGAACGCCGACCGGATGCTCGACATCCAGGATGTCGTGCAGTTGATCGATTTCGTGTTCCGGGGCGCGTCGGCCCCATCGCCGCCGGATGCGGCTGACACTAACAGCGACTGCGTCGCCGACCTGCGGGATGTCGTCCATCTGATCGATCACGTGTTCCGCGGCGGCGTCCTACCGGGCTTTGGCTGCCTACCATAGCTGCACACTGTACTGACGGTCTGTTCGCGCCCGATCCGCCATGCGCAGATCGGGCGCGAATCGTCTTGCCGGTGGTCCGGAGTGGGGGTATGTTCGCGCCACGGGGTGCCGGTTGTCTGACCGGTGGAGGGGAGAGCAGTTCCGAGACGCGGGGGAGAGCAATGCGGGCACGTGACATCCTCGTTCTGGGGTTGTTGGTGCTGCTGGTTGTGGCGCTGACAATCGTGGAGAAGTACGGTGAGCACCGCCGTGATGATCAAAGGCGGCAGGAGGCGGCGATCGAACGCCTGCAATGGGAGAACCGCATCAGCGACGCCCTCGACAGTCGCTGGAAGGAACTATCGGCCGGGCTGCGGCGGAGTCTTGACTCGTTGGCCCGAGCGACGGTCGCCGCCGGCGTCAACGCCGACTCACTCGTCGCTGTCCTTGGTGATACTCCGGTCAGGGACTCGGCCCCGGCGACGGCCCGGGGATCTGTCTCGTCCAGGGCGATGATCGCCTCGCGCCCCGACACGCTCGCGAGCACCGTCGCCCGCGAATACCGGGCCGCTCTGGCGAGTCTTCCCACCGACCTGAACTCGTACGAACGGCGGGTGGCCGCAAACGAAGTGGGGGCCCTCATCCGGGCGAAATTCGGGCTCACCGTGCCGGGGCTTGACTCGGTGCTGTCCCAACTCCCGGAGTGACCGCGCAGGTACGTCGCCAAGCGTGGGGCGTCTGGGCCTCGTCGTCGGCTTTTCCCCCTACAATTGGTTTCACAACCTCGTTCCTGTGCGGTCGGGTGCCGTTCAGGGTGAATCCTTCAGGATGAACCCACACCCGACCGCAGCGCCGGGTGGGGGGGGCTGGCGCCACGACGTGTTCTGACCATCCATCTCGGTTGTGAAACCGATTCTAACAGGATCATCTCGCGCTGCGTAGTGTCTGTGGGACACAGCCGGGGGCACCGATCCCTCACCGCCATTCTGTCGGGTCCCGGTCCCGCCCATATCCCCGCTTGTCAGCTCGGCTCCTCCCGCAACGGGCTTGCACGTGTTTTGTGTGTGGCGTCTTTCAGCCGCCCCTCTCCGCAGAGACGGATGTCATCACCGGAGGTGTTGGATGCCCAAGCGCAAGATCGTCCCGTATGTCCGTGAGCGGGAGAAGGAATGCTGGAACCTGTATGGATTGCAGGGGCTGGCCACGGAGCGGTTCGCACGCGTGGTCGACAGGATCCTGGAAGGACGTTACCTTGTGTTCCGTCCCACGACGCCGCCCCGAATTACGATCTGACGTCGCCTCCCGGCGGCCGTAGTCGCGATCCGGTGGGCGAGGCAGCTCCAACAGTGGAGCAAGTCACGCCCTCCCACGAATGACCGTGGCAGACAGGGACGTCTGGCCCACGGAACAACTCCCTTCAGACCCCTCCGTTTCTACGATGCGGCTCCGAGCGAGGCAGCGTGCCCGAAGTGCTGTGACCGCCTTCGGAAGGGCCATCCTGCGCCTGTTCCAGATTCCTCGCGTGTCATCGGGTTGCTTTTCACGGGAATATCGTCCGGCCCAATCGGTAGAAATCGTGGGATGCGGCCCCGTGGATCAGACCGGGATTGTGTTATGTTGTGGTCCGCAGGCCGGAGTCTTGAGTCAGACTCGGTCTATCGGGGAGAGGGCGTGAGAGAATGATCCGTAAGCCGCTGTGTCGATGTCAGTGCGATTTCCCCAGTCGGCCGGCCAAGCCTCCTCTCGTGGTCCTGTTCCCTGCTTCCGTCCTTCTTCGCAATCTCTGGCTGAGACCCGGCAGTACCACCGGAGTGATCCCCATCCTTGCTGCTGCGCTCGTCGTCGCCCCGTCTATCTTCGGGATCTCCGTGGCGCGGGACAGACCGGGATCTGGCCCCGTGTCGCTGATCGAACTTGATCTCTCCAGGCCGGACGACTTCGACGGCGCCGTTGCCCTGGGTCTTCATCCCGTGCAGCGCCGGGGAAACCGGTTTCTGATTGCCGCCGACGCGGCGGACCTTGCCGGAATCCACCGCGCCCAACTCCCGTATCGATTCGCCGGGGACTCGCTCACGCCGGCTTTTCCCTTCGCCAGCAGCGATGAGGACACGGCCCTCGATGCCCGGGAGATTCCGCTCACCTACTGTCAGCCGCTCTCGTGGGCATCGCTCGCCGGCGTCAGCGACGATCCGGCGATCGACACCATTCTCCGCCGGATCTCGTTGGATTCACTTGTGACCTATGCGACACGGCTCGAGGCGCTTCAGACGCGGTTCACGTTCACCGACTCCAACGCCGTGGCACGGGACTACCTCGCGGCGAAATTCCGGTCATTCGGATACGGCGATGTCCATCACCCTGAGTTCTTCACGTCTGATCGCGACTACTACCCCCGGGGCGGGAATGCGTACAACGTCGTTTGCACAAAGCCGGGAACGGTCGAATCCGACGAGGTCGTTGTCATCGGAGCGCACTACGACTCCCGTGTGGTGGATGGCACGGACAACTTCATCCTGGCTCCCGGTGGCGACCGCAACGCATCGGGTGTCGCCGCGCTCTTGGAATTGGCGTGGGCGCTCCATGGGATTCCTACGCGCAAGCGCATCATGTTCGTCGCCTTCGGCGCCGGGGAGCAGGGGTTTGTCGGCGCTCGTGAGGTCGCCTTCGGGTTGTACGACAACACGAATTTGTCGGTCGAACTGATGATCAACCTGGATGGACTGGCGTTCACGAGCGATGCCCATCCGGATCTGACGATCAATTCCTTTGAGACGTCATATGCCTATGCCCGTCTCGCGGCACAAATGACGCTGGAGCATACCTGGCTTAAGCCCCGTGTTCGCGAGAACACGCGCTCCTCCGACTGGGAGCCGTTCAACGCCATGGGGTACCACTGGGTCGACATCATCGAGGGAGACTACAACCCGGCCCAGAACACGGCACAGGACAGCGTTCGGTTCCTCAATCCCCCCTACTGGACAGAAATGACCAAGTTGGCTGCGCTCACGGCCTATGTCGTAGCGGCGACTCCATCGGCCGTCGATTCTCTTCGTCTTCGCGATGTCGGCGATGGAACGTCTCTGGAGGCCCGCTGGGCGCCTCTTCCGGGTGCGGACATCGTCGGGTACCGTGTCTATGCCGGCACGGAGAGTGGAGGGCTCAAGTTCGCTGGTGAGATCAGCGGCGCTGGGACGGTGCGGACGATCATCGGCGGGCTGACCGAAGGCCAGATGTACTATGTCAGTGTCACCGGCGTCACGGATGAGGGGCGGGAATCATCCGTGCTGCCCGAAGACTCCCTCACTCCCCAGCGCTTGCCGCGCGTCCCGGTCGGATTTCGGGCCCGCGCGGCGTTTCGCAGCATCAACGTGTCTTGGGCCGATCCGATCGAGCTCGACATCGATCACTATGTGATCTATCGGGGGACCGACTCCCTCTTCCTGTCGATTCTGGAGTCGAACTGGCCGCCGACTCCGTACACCGATGGGCGGATCGAAGATCGGGTCCGGTATTATTACCGGGCCGAAGCCGTGGACCGCGAAGGGAATCGCAGCCCGATGACACCATTGACCTCGGCGCGCGGGGCCACGTTCGACGAGGGCATACTCGTCGTCAACATGACCACAGGCACTCCCGGCGATCCCGTTGTCGAGGAGCAGGAGGCGTTTTACGACAGTATCCTGGCATCCTACGTGCACACGTACTTGCGCCCCGCGAGTCTCTCCCAGGGCGTGGACCGTTCCGAGATCGGGCAATTCCGGACGCTGATCTGGGTCGACGACGATGCCGTTCACCGACAGCTACCACCCGACTATTGGGACAACCTGATTTGGTATCTCTCGTATGGGAATTCCCTCATCGTGGCGGGTTGGCGGACGGTGGAGGATCTTACGACCTGCCGGAGCGGTTGTGAGTTGAAGGCCGGCGATTTCCTCTATGATTATCTGAATGTCACCGGCGTCTACCAGATGACCCCCATTGATTGTCTCGGCGGGATCGGGGTGGAGGGCTTCCCGAGTGTAGTCTTCGACACGGCGAGAGTCCCCGCCGCCTGGGAGGGCCGCATGGGATTCCTCTGGGGATTCAAGGGGGGACCGGATGCCACGATCATGCTGGCCTACAATTCCGCCAGCGGCGACTCCGCGCGGCAGTTCAATCCCGTGGGGATGCGTCGCGACACGGGCAAGAACAAGGTCGCCGTCGTGAGTTTGCCCTTGTACTTCCTGCGCGAGCCTGACGCCGCGGCTCTGACGGACACCCTCCTGAGGTGGTTCGGCGTCGGCAGCTTTCTCCCCGGCGATCTGAATCACGACCGGGCGATCAACGTCTCGGACATCAATCGTATGGTGCAGGCCGTCTATGGCCGGTTCGTCCCCATCGGTGGGTACGCGCAGATCGACTTCAACGGCGACTGCCATCTCGACATTCTCGACATCCTGATGTTGATCCACCACGTGTTCTACTATCCGACCCGGCCCCTGCTGACCGGGTGTGCCGACTGAGTATCGCCGGGCCGCCTCCCGGCCGGTGGTGGCATGTTCGGTCGCGGTCAGCCGGACCGCTCCTTCCACCAACCTGCCCTCGTCGGATGTGCGAGACAATTCCGATTGCCGTGAAGCCAGAAGAGGCAGTATCATCCGTGGTTTCCGTTCCCGCTGCGCACTGAGCCGGGGAGGCGGACCCGATGATTGTCACGCACACATACCAGCCCGACCGTGGCATTGTTCGCACCGAGGGGCTGCTCGCCTTCGACGAGTTGTTGCGGGTGCCCAACCAGGTGTTCTGGGTCGACTTCTCCAATCCCACCGACGCAGAATCGTACGTGCTCACCGCCGATTTCGGCTTTCACCCACTGGCCATTGAGGACGTGATCGCCGAGCTCCCCGGGCCCAAAGTCGACGATTATGGTCAGTATCTGTTCGTGGTTTTCAAGATCGCCGACTATCCGAACGTCGCCGATGGACTCGCGACCCGCGAGGTCGACATCTTTCTCTTGCGATCCGGCGTGGTGACGATTCACTATGATCCGATCCGTCCCCTCGAAGCCGTGGCGCGACGCTGTCAGAATGACGATCGGCTGATGTCGCGCGGCGCCGATTTCCTGTTTCACGCGGTGCTGGATCACCTGGTCGACCACTATGACAGCACGCTGGAGCGGATGGAGGATGAAGTCGATCTGGCGGAAGACGAGGTCTTTGCCGCGCCGGGCAGGGACGTCACAAAGCACATCTTCTCCCTGAAGCGCGACCTGGCGCATTTGAAGCGGATCGCAACGCCGCAGCGGGAGATTCTGAATCGGTTTGCCCGCGACCAGTTCCCGTTGATCGGCGCGCAGGCACGGCTGTACTTCCGGGATGCGTTCGATCACATGCAACGCGTCAACGATCTGGCGGACTCGCTGCGTGACACCTTGAATTCGGTCCTCGAGGTGCATTTCTCGGCGGTGCAGAAGAACACGAACGACACGATCAAGATCCTGACCATCATCGCCACGGTCTTCCTGCCGATGTATTTCCTCACCGGCGTGTACGGGATGAACTTCGTGCACTTCCCCGAGATCAAATGGCGACACGGGTATCTCTTCTTCTGGGGTCTGTGCGCCGTCCTCGTGACCGGCATGCTGTGGCTGTTCCGTCGCCGGAAATGGCTGTGACTATTCCCCGGAAGTCCATATCCAGACGGTGCCGTCCGGTTCAACGCCTGCGGGATATTGTCGAATCCCGAGGCGAATCAGTCCAAGCGCCACATGACTGAATTGCGTAGACTGTGGATGGCCGGACGCTCCCGCAGATCGTCCCCGGGCCCCATGCGATGATCCCGTCTACCATTCACACCGGCAGGATCCCCGGTCGGGCCCGGCTCTATCTCGACGTTCTCTATGACCCGGACCGGACCGGCGCTTTCTACCTCTGGCCGCACGCGACGCTCGGCGCCTTCCAGTGCTGCGCCCGGCGCCTCGATCACCCCGTTGTAGGGCGCCGCGTGGCGGCGGCGATGTTGGTGCGCCAGAACGGTGAATTCGGCGCGCCCCCGGCGGCGATCGCCGCGGCACAGGAACTGGCCGGGGAACGGGCCGTGGTCATCTTCACCGGCCAGCAGGCCGGCTTGTTTGGCGGTCCGCTGTACACCATCTACAAGTCGATCACGCTCCTGAGCTGGGCGGCGCGGTTGCGCGAGATGCTTGACCGACCGGTCATTCCGATCTTCTGGATCGCCGCTGACGATCACGACTTCGAGGAGATTCGCTGGGCCGGCCTCCCGGATACTCAGAATCAGGTTCGTCGGCTTGTCCTGAAACCCGATCACATCGCGCCGCGAGCGCCGGCCGCCCAGGTGCATCTGGGAAGTGAGATCGCGTCGGTCCTTGCCGAATTGCACGACGCCCAATTGAAGACGGAATTCTCAGACGTGATCGAGGCGGCGTTGCGGGACGACTATGCTCCCGGGCGCACGATGGTCCAGGCCTTCGGACGCTGGATGACCCGTATTCTGGGGCCGCACGGACTGGTCCTCTTCAATCCGGCCGATGCCGAGGCCAAGGCGCTGGCGGCGCCGCTCGTGGCCGAGGAGATCGATGGGCACGCACTCACGGCGGCAGCATTGTCGGAGAACGGTCAGCGACTCGAAGAGTCGGGGTACCATCGGCAAGTCTCTCATCCGGAAGGGCACACGCACCTGTTTCACATCCGCAATGGCCGCCACGCCATCCGTGCCGACTCCAATGGCCTGTGGACTGATCCCGAGAGGAAGCCGCACGATGTCGCGGTCTGGCAGCAGCGGTTGCATGAAGATCCGTCGTCCTTTTCCCCCGGAGTCCTGTTGCGCCCTGTCGTGCAATCGTACCTGTTCCCGGTGGTTGCCGCCGTCTGTGGACCGTCGGAGATCGCCTATTGGGCGCAATCGCGGTCCCTGTTCGACCGATTCGGCGTGACCATGCCGGTCGTGCTGCCGCGCTCGTCGGCGACCGTGATCGAGCAGAAGATCAGAAGCGCCGTGAATGGGCTCGGGCACGAGATCCCCGAGTTCTTTGGCGACATTGAGGCGCTGATCAACCGCCACTTCGAGCGTTCGTTCCCGTCCGGTCTGGCCGGTCGTTTCGCGGCGGAGAAGAAACAGTGGGAGGAGCGCCTGGCGCAGTTGAAGGAGAGCGTCGTGGCCTTCGAGCCGACCCTCGACAAGACCTTCGAAGTCGATGCCGGTAGGATCGCATCCTCGTGGGATCACCTCGAAAAGAAGGTCTTCCAGGCCCACAAGCGTAAGGGGGAGGAGATCCGCGCCAAATTCTACAAGCTGGCCGCGCATCTCTATCCCGAGGGCCGGCCCCAGGAGCGCGTGTTCAACATCACGTATTATCTCAACAAGTACGGATTCGACTTCCTGTCGAGCGTGCGCCGGCAACTGGCGATCGGGACTCACGATCATCAGCTCATTGAGCCGTGATCGGTTGGCATGAGGTCGTCTGTGGAATGAATCGATACGGCGATCCCCTCACCCGATCCGTCCGCCGGACGGATCGACCTCTCCCGGAGGGAGAGGTTATTCTCCACTCGCCTTCCTCTTGTTGCTGGAGCTGATTCAAGTGCCATGCCGACTACCCCGTTGAAGATCGGCATCACCTGCTACCCGGTTCCGGGCGGATCGGGGATTCTCGCCACTGAGCTGGGGGCGCACTTGGCGATGCGCGGGCATGAGGTCCACTTTATCAGTCATGCGCTGCCGTACCGTCTCGACCGCTTCGACGTCGACTTGTACTTCCACGAAGTGGAGACGCCGACCTACCCGCTGTTCAAGTACCCGCCGTTCACGCTGTCCCTGGCGTCGAAGATGATCGAGGTGGCGCAGCAGCGTCAATTGGACATTCTGCACGCACATTACGCGATTCCCCTGGCGATTGCGGCCTACCTGGCGCAGCAATCGCTCGGCCCGGCCGGGCCGCGCACGGTGTGCACGTTGCATGGGACCGACATCACACTGGTCGGATCGGACCGCTCGTTCTTCGAGATCACGCGCTTCTCGATTGACGCGGTCAATGGCGTCACCGCGGTCTCGGAGTTCCTCAAGAACAAGACGATCAGCGTCTTCGGGACCCGCCGCCCGATCGAGGTCATCCGCAATTTCGTCGACACGACCCGGTTCCATCCGCGTCCCGCCGGGGAATGCCGCGCCCGCTTCGCGAAGGGGGAGGAGAAGGTGGTGGCGCACCTCTCCAACTTCCGCCCGGTGAAGAACGTGATCGGCGTGGTGCAGATGTTCGCGCGGCTCCGGCGGCGGCTTCCGGCACGCCTGCTGATGATCGGCGATGGGCCACAGACCGCAGAAGCGTTTGCCCTGGCGAGATCGCTGGGAGTCGCCGATTCCGTCGATTTCCTCGGCAACCGTGAAGACGTCGATCAGATTCTCTGCGCGGCCGATGTGTTTCTGCTGCCGTCGCACTATGAGGCTTTCGGTCTCGCGGCGCTGGAAGCGATGGCCTGCGGCGTGCCCGTGGTGGCCTCGCGCGTCGGGGGAGTTCCCGAGTTGGTGGAGGAGGGTGTCAACGGGCTTCTGGTGGGACCGGATGAGTACGACGAAGGCGGAGAGCGGTTGTATCAGATCCTGACCGATCCACCGCTGGCGGCACGTTTGCGCGAGGCGGGATTGGCGGCGGTCCGGGAGAAGTTTACAGCGGAAGCGGTTGTCCCTTTGTATGAGGATTTCTACAGGCGGGTATTGGGTTTGTAGGGTGGGCTCCGCCCACCTCTATATGCGTCGGGAACGGCGGGCAAGGTCCGCCCTACACATCGGAGTTCGATGAACGAGACAACGACGGTGGATGCTCTGGCGCTGGCTGCGCATCGTGATGACGTCGAGATCACGTGCGGCGGACTGCTCATCAAGTTTGCCGATCTCGGCTACAAGACAGGGATTGTCGATTTCACCGCCGGAGAGATGGGCACGCGCGGCAGTGCTGCCGAACGTGAGGCCGAAGCATACGCCGCCGCGAAGATCATGAATCTGACGCATCGGGAGAACCTGAATCTCCCCGATGCCAGACTTGAGAACACACTGGAGAACCGCCTGGCGGTTGCGGCGATCATCCGACGCTTGCGACCCGCCCTGGTCATCCTTCCGCATTGGCGGCAGCGCCATCCCGATCACCGGGTCGCCGGTGAGATGGCGTACGATGCCTGCTTCCTGGCTGGTCTGAAGAAGCTCGATCTGAAAGGGCAGCCGCATCGGCCGCGCAAGATTCTCTACACCGCCTTTCTCAGGCAGCCGCCGTATTCCTTCCTGGTCGACGTCTCGGCGCAGTTCGAGCGCAAGCTCGCCGCGGTCCGGGCCTATGCATCGCAGTTCGGGACAGCGGAGGCGGCACGGTCGATTTATGAGCCCGGCGTCGACATCTTCGAGTTGATGGACGTGGACGCACGGCAGTTGGGACGGATGATCCGCAGGCGTCATGCGGAGGCGTACGCGATCAAGGAGGCGGTTGAGATCGACGATCCGCTCAAGATGACGGTGCCGTCGATTTAGGCGCTCTAGCGGGGCATTGGTAGGGGCGCACGGCCGTGCGCCCCTACGCGTGCAACAAGGAATGACCCTTGAAATGCAGCAGCGCGACGGTTTACGAACAGTTATTTTAGGGCCGGAAGAGGATTCGGTCTGGTGGCCGGCGCGGACTTCAAATCCGTAGGCGGTCGGCCTCGGGTCGGCCGCGGTGGGTTCGATTCCCACCCCTTCCGCTTGTTTTCTCGATCATGAACAAGCGTCAGTCCCGTTCGGAACCATCGCCGCCGACTCGTCCCCCGTCGGTCGAGGTCCTCCTTGAGCATGCTTCGCTGGCCGCTCTGATTGCCCGCGATGGCCGGCCTGCGATCACCGAGGACATCCGTGCGGTCGTCGGAAGATATCGTGATTCCATCAATGTCGGAGATCCGTGGCCCGGAGTGGATGAGATCATAGCCGATGTCATCGCTCGCGCGGCGACCCGAAGGCGTCGGTTCCCTCAGAGGGTCATCAATGCGACCGGCGTGCTGCTGCACACCAATTTGGGACGGGCTCCGTGGGACCGGCAGCTCGTGGAGCACGTGCTGCCGCAGTTGACGTCGTATGTGTCCCTCGAATTCGATCTGGAGTGCGGCACGCGCGGCCGACGCGGTGCGGCCGTCGAGGCGGAGTTGGCGTCACTGGCAGAGGCGGAAGCGGGGTTGATCGTGAACAACAACGCGGCTGCCGTCTACCTCGTGTTGACGACGTTGGCCTGGGGCAGAGAGGTCGTCATCTCGCGTGGTGAACTGGTTCAAATCGGCGGCGGATTCCGCATACCGGAAATCCTCGCCCGCAGCGGCGCGGTACTCCGTGAAGTCGGCACGACCAATCAGACCGTCTTGGCGGATTACGAGAAGGCCTGTGGTCCGCAGACGGCGCTGATCCTCAAAGTCCACCGTTCGAACTTCGTGCAGACCGGGTTTGTCTCGGAAGTTGAGCCGAGGGACCTGGCATCTTTCGGACGCCATCGCGGCATTCCGGTCGTCTGGGATCTGGGCTCCGGTGCAGTCGGCCCCGGCGCGATTTGCGCGTACTCAGGCGAGCCGACATTGCGGGCGGCCGTCGGATGCGGTGCCGACTTGGTGACTGCTTCGGGCGACAAACTCTTGGGCGGTCCGCAGGCGGGGATCATCTTGGGGCGCACGGAACTGATCAACCGACTGCGCAAGGACCCTTTCTACCGAGCCCTCCGTCCGGGGAAGAACACACTGCTGGCCATGGAGGAAACAGTCGCGGCGCATCGGGCCGGTCGCGCGGAGACCGCCATTCCACTGTACCGGCTCCTCGCGGTTCCTGTCGACGAGTTGCATCGACGTGCGTCCTCCCTGACCACTGCGGCCAAAGCGGCAGGATGGCAAGCGGAGACAACTGCGACCGCAGATACGTTTGGTGGCGGTGCTGCTCCAGGGAAGACCATCCCCGGTTGGGGCCTGAGTCTGTCCCCTCCCCCTGATGCCGGGGCGATGGCAGACGCGGCGCGGGCATTCACGCCTCCGATCATCGGCACGATCGTGGATGGGCGATTCGTGTTGTCACTGCGGACGATGTTCGCCGCCGATGATGATGACGTCGCGCGGTTCCTGAAGAGCGCTGCAAGGGGCTGAAGCCCCTTGTCCGTGGATTGGGATTCTGTGTCTTGAGGCATGTGTGGCCGCGATCTCTGATCGCGGTCCCGCAAAGTTGTAGGTCAGGAGCCCTGTGCTCCTGACATCAGTCTGAATCTGGATCTCCGAATATGTACGTGATGGGCACCGCCGGGCACGTCGACCACGGAAAGTCCACGTTGGTCATGGCGCTCTCCGGCATCGATCCCGACCGTCTCCCGGAGGAGAAGGCGCGCGGGATGACCATTGATCTCGGCTTCGCCTGGGTGACCACGAAATCCGGCGAGACGATCGGTATTGTCGACGTTCCGGGGCATGAGCGGTTCGTGAAGAACATGATTGCCGGCGTCGGCGCCATCGACTTCGTCCTTCTGGTGATCGCCGCCGATGATGGCTGGATGCCGCAGTCGGCCGAACATCTCGCCATCCTGCGCTTCCTGGGTGTGCGTCGGGGAATCGTGGTCATCACCAAGATCGGCCTCGTGGAGCGTGACTGGCTGGAGTTGGTGAAGGCCGACGTGCGTGACCATGTGGCCGGTGCCTTTCCCGATTCCGAACCGCCGGCCATCGTTCCTGTCGATTCGGTGACGGGAGAGGGGCTGGATGATCTGCGTGATGCCATCGATGCGATGACGCGCACGCTGTCGCCGCGGCGCGACATCGGCAAGCCGCGCTTGTACATCGACCGGGTCTTTGCGGTTGCCGGGCGCGGCGTTGTGGTCACAGGGACACTGATCGATGGCGCGCTGTCGGTTGGGCAGAGCGTGGTTCTCGTTCCCGGCGCCGGCAATGCCCGTGTTCGTGAGTTGCAGGTGCACAAGCGTGGTGTGACGACGGCGTTGCCGGGACAGCGGGTCGCGGTCAATCTGGCGGGCGCGGACAGTGACAATGTGAAGCGCGGGCAATGCCTCGTGATGCCAACGGACGCCGCGACCAGCGATCGACTGTGGGGTCAGGTTCGCATCCTCCCTGACGCGACGCATCCCCTGGAGCGGCAACGGCAGGTTCTGGTCATGTTGGGGACGGTTGAGCCGGATGGCATCGCCCGACCAGTCAGCGAAGCGCACATCGAACCCGGCCAAGAGGGATTTTGTGAGTTCCATCTTCGTCAGCCGATCAAGGCGCGTCTTCAGGACCGCTTCGTCCTCCGCTGGCCGACTCCGGGGGTGACAATTGGCGGCGGAATCATCCTGGATTTGGGCGGCGACCGTCGCGCGCACCGCGACCCCGATCTGCTGCGGCGGTTGCAGCTGCGTCGTGATGGAACGATTGCCTCGTATCGCCGGACCGAACTGGGGAAACGTGGTTTCGCATCGCGTGCCGGTTTCCTGGACGAGGGGCCGTTCACAGCATCGGAGATTGCCGCCGATTTGGACCAGGCCTTGCAGAGAGGGGATGTTGCAGAGTCGCGGGGCTGGCTTTTCGATGCGGCCTGGCTGGCGGACAGTCGGCGGCAGTTGGTCGGGATACTCGCGTTGATTCATCACGAACAGCCCTATCTGTCTGGCCTCAATCTGGCAGCATGGCAGGCGCGCGCCCGAATCCCTGCCGAACCGATGCCGGCTCTCGCCGACTGGCTCTCAAGTTCGGGTGAGGTGGCGCGGACCGGTGACGCGTATCACCTTCCCGGACATCAGGCGGCGTTGCCGGCCGATTGGAATGGGGAGGCGGAGCGCCTCTGGAAGACGCTGATCGATGGGGGGATGTTGCCGCCGACGCGCGAAGATCTGGAATCACGCACCGAGCATGCCAGGGCGATCCTCGGCTTCTGGATCTCGACCGGACGAGTGTTGGCACTGGGCGATGGTGTGATTCTGACGACCGAGCTCTATGCTGCTGTCCGTGAGAAGGTGCGTGAGGCCCTGCGCACCCAACCGTCGTTGACGGCGGGGCAACTGCGCGACTTGCTCGGCACGACACGGCGGTATGCGGTGCCGATCGGCGAGGCGCTCGATCGCGAGGGCATCACCCGCCGCGTCGGTGATGTGCGCGTGTTGGCGGAGGAGGGTTTGCGGGAGACGTGAAATCGTCACCGTCGATGCTGCGCTTCTTCAACGGTCCGATCGTCACGATGGACGCCGACGATCCGGTTGCCGGCGAGGTCGTCACCTCTGGCCATCGCATCGTCTGGGTGGGACGACGCGGATCGGCCCCGACCGAATATCGCCGCGCCCGTCCGGTCGATTTGAAGGGTCGGTTGCTGCTGCCGGCGTTCTCCGATGCACACACGCATTTCTTGATGCTGGCGCGCGCGCTGTCCGATCTCGATTTGCGACGCGTCCACACATCCGTTGCCCTACGAGAATGCCTGCGAAGACACCGACAGGCAACCGGGGTCGGAGGCGGCTGGATCATCGGCCATGGATTCGATCCCAACCTGTGGCTTGGGGCCCGTCCCAGCCGGAAGGGGCTGGACGATCTGGAGCTGCAACGGCCGATAGCGATCTTCAGCCATGATGAACATTCACTCTGGGTGAACACGATCGCTCTGCGCCGCGCCGGAATCGATCGCGAAACTCCCGATCCTCCGGGGGGCAGAATCGAACGCGATTCGTCCGGCCAGCCGACGGGGATTCTGTACGAGACGGCCTGCAACCTGGTGTGGGGCAAGGTACCCGAACCGACGCTCTCGGAAGCGGAACGACTGATCGCACAGACGCAGAGTGAAGCCCATGCCGTCGGCGTTGCAGCCATCCACGACATGGGCCATGCTCTTACGCTGGCGGCGTTCCACGGCTTGCGCGAGAAGGGTCGACTGCGGTTGCGTCTCTGGAAGTCCATTGGACTTGATCATCTCGATGAGGCCGTCACACTCGGCCTGAGATCGGGATTGGGGGATCGTTGGATCAAGATCGGGGCGGTCAAAATCTTCCTCGATGGGGCCCTGGGTTCGCGCACAGCGTGGATGTATCGTCCATACACGGGCGATCGCTCCCATCGGGGTATCTGCCGGATGGAGAAGGCGGAATTCGCCGACGTCGTTCGACGTGCCGCGGCGCATGGGCTTTCTGTTTGTGTGCATGCCATCGGCGATGCCGCCGTGGGACAGGCGGTGGACGTGCTGCGCAGGCACGAGGCGCGATTCCCGCGCCGCCAACCGCCCCGGATCGAGCATCTGCAGTTGATCGATCCCAAGGGCCTCAAGCGGCTCGCGGGGTCCCGCATCATTGCCTCAATGCAGCCGTCCCATCTGCTCACCGACCGCGACTATGTCGACCGTCATTGGGGCAGACGCGTGAAGGACGCCTTTGTCTTTCGTTCGCTGTGGGATCAGGGGACCGTGATGGCGTTTGGTTCGGATGCGCCGATCGAGCGGCTGTGCCCAATCGATGGAATAGGAGCCGCCGTGCATCGCGCGTGCCCAAAGGACCGCCGGGGATCATGGTATCCGCGTCAGCGGCTCTCGGTCTGGGAGGCGGTCTGGGGCTTTTCAGTCGGCGCTGCCATCGCTGCGGGCGACGGTGATCAACGTGGCCGCATCGCCCCCGGGATGCTGGCTGATTTGGTCGTCTTGGATCGCAACATCTTCGCCATACATCCGTCGGATGTCTTCGCGGCGCAGGTGATGATGACGGTGGTCGATGGTGACTGCGTGTATGAACGGTCCGCGTAGGGGCACGGCGTGCCGTGCCCGCGACATCACATCAAGGTCTTCCCTCACCCGTTTCGGCCTGAAGGCCGAAACACCCTCTCCCGGAGGGAGAGGGTAGTGACTAACCTCTCCCCTTGGGAGAGGTCGATCCGGCCGGCGGCCGGATCGGGTGAGGGAGCGCCCCCGTTTTCCATTGACGGAGTTCGACGGTTTCGCGTACGTATGATTATGACAACACGAATCGCTGGCCGGCGATGGCTGGAGATGGGCGCGATGCTCGCCGTCCTATGGGTCGCTCTGATGGTCTCTTCCGCGGACGCGGTCGTTGTCGACGTCATGCGGATTGATGGGCCGATCGGCCCGGTGGCCGCGACGGCGGTCGAGAACGCCGTCGAAGACGCGGAGGAGTCGGGGGCCGAGGTCCTCATCGTGGAGTTGGACACACCGGGCGGGTTGATGGCGACCACGCATGACATCACGCAGGAGATCCTCAACGCCAATGTGCCGGTCGTCGTCTATGTGTCGCCGTCGGGGGCCAGCGCGACCTCGGCGGGCGTCTTCATCCTCGTGTCGGGGCACTTTGCCGTGATGGCGCCGGGGACCAATGCCGGCGCGGCGCATCCGGTCACGTTGGAAGGGAAGATGGACTCGACGATGTCGGAGAAGGCGGGCAATGACGCCGCCGCCAACATCCGGGCCATCGCGCACCGGCGGGGCCGCAACGCCAACTGGGCCGATCGGGCGGTGCGGAAATCCGAGTCGATCACCGCCGATGACGCCGTCGACTCCAACGTTGTCGACTTCATCGCCGCCAACATCTCCGATCTGCTTGACTCGCTCGATGGCCGCAAGGTGGCGCTCCCGCGCGGCGAAGTCACGCTGGCGACCAAGGGGGCACATATCAACCGCATCCTGCCGACCTGGCGGGAGAAGATCCTGACTGTGCTGACGAACCCCAATATCGCGTACATCCTGATGTCGATCGGCTGGATCGGGATTCTCATGGAACTGTACAATCCCGGCTCGATCTTCCCCGGCGTGATCGGGGCGATCTCGCTGATTCTGGGTTTCTACTCGCTGCAAACGTTGCCGATCAATTACGCCGGTCTGTCACTGATCGTCCTGGCGATCATTCTCTTCATCCTCGAACTCAAGATCGTCAGCCACGGGCTTCTGACCGTCGGAGGGGCCATCGCCATGATCATCGGCTCGCTAATGCTGATTGATTCGCCGGATCCGGCGGCGCGCATCTCATTCACCGTCATCCTTGCGGTGGTCGGCACGACCGTGGCCTTTTTCGTTTTTGCATTGGCGCTGGCCGTCAAGGCGCGTCTGCGTAAGCCCACCACCGGTGTGGAGGGGCTGATCGGGCAGTTCGGCACGGCGCGGGAGGCGTTCGAGACGGAGGGGATGGTCTATCTGCTGGGTGAGTACTGGAGCGCCCGCACATCCGCTCCCGTGGCTGCCGGAGGACGAATACAAGTGACAGGCAAGGAAGGAATGCTGCTGCTGGTCAAACCGGTCTTATAGGATGTTGATGTAGGTCAGGTGCCCTGTGCACCTGACAAAACCCGCTGGCCAAACCGGTCTCATAGGAGGGGATATGCAAGTGCCTGGTCTGGGAACACTGACCGTTGTCATCGTTGTCCTGATCATTCTGGCCAACGCGATTCGCATTCTCAAAGAGTATGAACGCGGCGTCATCTTTCGTCTGGGGCGCCTGATCGGCGCCAAGGGGCCGGGCCTGATCCTGCTCATCCCGATCATCGACAAGATGCAGCGCGTCGATCTGCGCACCGTCACCTTCGATGTGCCGCCGCAGGATGTGATCACGCGCGACAACGTCACCATCAAGGTCAACGCCGTCGTCTACTTCCGTGTCATCGATCCCAACATGGCGATCGTCAATGTCGCCAACTACATGATGGCGACCTCGCAGATTGCGCAGACGACCTTGCGCTCGATCCTCGGCCAGTTCGAGCTGGATGACCTCTTGTCCAATCGAGAGCACATCAACCAGAAGCTGCAGCACATCATCGACGAGCAGACCGAGCCGTGGGGGATCAAGGTCTCCGTGGTCGAGGTCAAGAACGTCGATCTCCCGGTCGAGATGCAGCGCGCCATCGCCCGTCAGGCCGAGGCCGAACGCGAACGCCGCGCCAAGGTCATCCACGCCGAAGGCGAATTCCAGGCCTCCGAAAAGCTGGCCCAAGCGGCGGAGATCATCGGCAAGAACCCGGCCGCCATCCAACTGCGCTATCTGCAGACCTTGACTGAGGTCGCCACCGAGAAGAACTCGACCACGATCTTCCCGGTGCCGATCGACCTCTTGACGCCGTTCGTGCGCGCGATGGAGCGGACGAACCCGTCGCGAGTTGATGCATAGGAGTGTGCCCGCGATCTGTGATCGCGGGCGGCCGGCGTGGCCCTGACGTTCGTCAGGGTGTGAAATCACTGACCAAGGTCAGTGCCACACGGAGATAGCACCATGGACTCAGCTCCAATCGCCGTCGTCCACGCCTTCATCGCCGCGATCAATGAGGGCGATGTGAACGGACTCTCCCGTTTAATGGCCGACGACCACACGTTCGTCGATTCGCTGGGCCATGTGGAGACCCGGCGCGACAAGATGACCGCCGGGTGGGCGACGTACTTCGGCATGTTTCCCGACTACAGGATCGAAGTCGAGACCATCTTTGAGCATGGGGACATGGTCGCGGTCTTCGGGCGCGCAGTCGGGACGTACAATGGGAAGCGCGGTTTGGTCCTGGCGAACCGGGTCGTTATGCCCGCTGCCTGGAAGGCCATCGTGGCGAACGGGAAGATCAGGCATTGGCAGGTCTACGCGGACTGGTCGGAAGGACTCAAAACAATCGAAGCAGACAACGCGCAGATGTAGCCCGTGCCACTGACGTTCGTCTGTGGTCGGTCTCGTAGGGTGCGTGCTTTGCACGCACCACTGCGCAGAGAAAGACCGTGCGTTTGGAGAACGCACCCTACGGGCTGACCAAGGTCAGGGCCACGAGACCGCGATCGGAGATCGCGGGCACGCAGGACAGAATACGGAGAACACGGTGAACAAGAAAGACGCTGCGGTATCATTCCTGCGCCTCGCGGCTTCCGGAAAGGCGCGTGGGGCATACGAGAAATACGTCCATCCCGATTTTCGGCACCACAACGTCTACTTTCGCGGCGATGGAGAATCGCTGCTGGTCGCGATGGAAGAGAATGCGCGGCAATGCCCCGACAAAGTCTTCGAGCCGATCCGCGCATTTGAAGATGGGGATTTCGTGATCGTGCACGGGAAGGTCCGGCTCACCCCCGGCGGCTCCGATTATGTCCTGATTCACATCTTCCGTTTTGCCGGCGACCTCATCATCGAAGAGTGGGAGGCCGCTTCAGAAGTGCCGAAGGATTCCCCGAATGAGAACGGGGCGTTTTGAAATCCCTGGTACAGCAACAGCAGATTCCTCACTTCGTTCGGAATGACTCATGAGAGTGCAATGGGGCGGGGTTTGTCACCCCGAACGAAGTGAGGGGTCTGCTATTCACTCCCATGCCGCGTATTGTTACGCCACGTCCGAGTGAACTGGGACTCCGGACGCCGAGTTCATGTGAGGCAATGAGTTGAGATACATCAGGCCGTGTCAGACTCGGACGCGCATATGGTTGGCCGATGTGACATTCACAACTCCTTAGCCCATCGCCCCTTACAAAGATTCCTCTTTCGGTCGAAAATTGCCGTTGACTTGTGGGGCGCTGCCCCTTGATTGCGGCCTTTTCCGGGGGGCGGGAAGCCACGATCAACCATAAGGGAGCCGGGAGATGGTGAAGACCAGAGACGACATTCTCGCCACCTTGGATGCCAACAAAGTCGGATACATTCGCCTGCTGTTCACCGACGTCCTCGGGCAGATGAAGGGGATGTCGATCACCCGCAGCGAAATCGAGGCGGTGCTTGATGAAGGGCAGGGATTCGACGGCTCCTCGGTCGAGGGGTATGTCCGCATCGAGGAATCGGACCTGATGGCGATTCCCGATCTGCGTTCGTTCCGGATCATCCCTTGGGAAGTCGCCGGCGAACGGGTCGCCTGCATGTTCTGCGACATCCAGAATCCCGATGGCACCCCGTTCGAGGGTGACCCGCGCCATGTGCTGAAGCGCGCCCTCGCCAAGGCGTCGGAGAAGGGATACACCTTCTACTGTGGACCGGAAATCGAGTACTTCTACTTCCGTGGACCCCGCGGCACCGAGTTGCTCGACAGCAATGGGTACTTCGACTACTCCACGGTCGATGAAGGAACCAAGCTGCGCAAGAAGGCGGTGGTTTCCCTCGAACAACTGGGAGTTCCGGTCGAATGCTCCCATCACGAAGTCGCGCCGTCACAGCACGAGATTGACCTGCGCTACCAGGAGGCGCTGGTCATGGCCGATTTCGCGATGCTTTACCGCTTCCTGATCAAGGAGCTGGCGCTGGCCTCCGGGGCCTACGCCTCGTTCATGCCCAAGCCGATCTTCGGGCAGAATGGCTCCGGGATGCACACCCACCAGTCGCTGTTCGCCGGTGGGCGCAATCTGTTCTTTGACGCCGCCGACCCCTACCATCTGTCCAAGCTGGCGCGCGGGTACATTGCCGGGATTCTCACGCACATCCGCGAGATCACACTGGTGCTCAATCAGTGGGTCAATTCCTACAAGCGGCTGGTCGTGGGGTACGAGGCGCCGGTGTATATCTCTTGGGGACGACGCAATCGTTCTTCGCTTGTGCGCGTCCCGATGTACCGGGTCGGCAAGGAGAAGGCCACCCGGATCGAGCTGCGCTCTCCCGATCCGGCCTGCAACCCCTACCTGGCATTTGCCTGCATGCTGACCTCCGGGTTGGCGGGCATCGACAAGGGGTACACTCTCCCCGACGCTGTGGAAGAGAACATCTTTCACATGGGCGACGAGGAACGCGCCCGGCGTCGGATCGCATCGCTGCCGTCCTCGCTGGCCGAGGCGTGCGATATTGCCGAGCAGTCGAGTCTGCTGCGGGAGGTCCTGGGCGAACACATCTTTCGCACGCTTCTGGCCAACAAGCGGCTGGAGTGGGACCGCTACCGCATGGCGGTCACCGATTTCGAGGTTCGCGAGTACCTGCCGCTGTTGTAACAGCCGTTGAGCTTTGCACGGGACTGACCGTGCGCACGGATTTGTCATCCCGAGTGAAGCGAGGGATCTGCTGTGTGGCAGGTAGAGTGAACAGCAGATCCTTCACTTCGTCCCTGCCCTTCGGGCACGGACTCGTTCAGGATGACATGGCTGAGCTTTGCTGCGAATCCAAACCCAGCCGCCGCCGGAGCACATGCACGTTTGTCTTTGGCGGCATTGCGTGCTATCATGGAGGATGATCGGTCCGCCGACCCATTGGTCCGTCGCGCAGACGGTTGACCGGATTCGCCGGGGGGTCGTTTCTGCCCTTGAGGTCACCGAGGCGCATCTGGCGCGGATCGAATCCCGCCAGCACCTGAACGCGTTCATCAGCACTACGCCCGATGAGGCCCGCACGACCGCGGCATCCATCGATGCCGCGCGGGCCGGTGGCGAGTCCCTCGGTCCACTGGCCGGTGTGCCGATCGCCATCAAGGACAACATCCTTGTCTCGGGGGTGCCCTGCACCTGCGGGTCGCGGATTCTGCGCGGCTGGATGCCGCCGTACGAGGCGACCGTGACCGAGCGGCTCCGGCGGGCAGGCGCGGTGATCGTCGGGAAGGCGAACTGCGATGAATTCGCCATGGGCTCGTCGACCGAAAACTCCGCGTATGGTCCCTCGCGGAATCCCCACGATCCCACACGAATCCCCGGTGGGTCTTCGGGCGGATCGGCGGTGGCGGTGGCCGACTTCCAGTCGATGGCAGCTTTGGGCTCCGACACAGGCGGTTCGGTACGTCAACCGGCCGGACACTGCGGCATCGTCGGGCTTAAGCCGACGTATGGTGCCGTGTCGCGGTGGGGATTGGTCGCGTTCGCGTCATCGCTGGATCAGATCGGTGTCTTCGGCCGCACCGTCGCCGATACCAAGTCGGTCTTTGATGTCATTCGCGGCCACGACCCACATGATTCGACCTCGATGCTTTTGCCACCTGAACGTCCGATCCCGGAGCGCCTGACCGTCGGAATGCCGAGGGAGTGTTTTGGGGATGGATTGGATGCGGATGTGCGGACGGCCGTAAAAGGGGCCGCCGATGCGCTGAGGCAGGCCGGTCACAGCATCGTCGAGGTTTCTCTCCCGCATTCGCAGTACACGATCGCGGCCTACTACATCATTTGTACCGCCGAGGCCTCGTCCAACCTGGCGCGCTATGACGGCGTCAAGTACGGCCATCGCACCGACACCGTCGATGACCTGTTTTCGATGTACCGCCGCACCCGGGCGGAGGGTTTCGGCGCCGAGGTCAAGCGGCGCATTCTCCTTGGGACTTATGTGCTTTCGGCGGGGTACTATGAGGCATATTATGGCACGGCGCAGAAGGTGCGCGCCAGAATCGCTGGCGACTTTGCCCGCGCGTTCGAAACGGTTGACTGTCTGTTGACGCCGACATCGCCCACGGTGGCGTTCCGTCTGGGGGAGAAGGTCGATGATCCGCTGGCGATGTATCTGTCGGACATCTATACGACATCGATCAACCTGGCCGGTTTGCCCGGAGTGTCGGTCCCATGCGGGACGTCATCGGCAGGATTGCCGATCGGTGCACAGATCATCGGCCGCCCGTTCGAGGAGCACATAATCCTGGCAACAGCGGAAGTGATCGAGCGGACAACGAGTCTGGTGGGTAAACAAGGGGCTTAAACCCCTTGTCCGCGTGACAACGTCGGCATGTGGCGGGCATGACTTCCAAACAGCGATACGAACCGGTCATTGGGTTGGAGGTGCACGCTCAGCTTCTGACCGATTCGAAGATCTTCTGCGGGTGTCGTTCCGCCTATGGCGGCGTGGCCAATGCGCAAACCTGCCCCGTTTGCCTCGGACTGCCGGGAGCGCTCCCAGTGCTCAATCGCCGGGCAGTCGAATACGCCACGCGCACGATTCTGGCGGTCGGCGGTCGAGTGAATCCACTATCGATCTTCGCGCGGAAGAACTACTTCTATCCCGATCTGCCCAAGGGATACCAAATCTCACAATATGATCGTCCACTGGGTGCAGGCGGCACGATTGCCATCACTGAGGATGGCAACGGGATTTCGATCGGACTCATCCGCATCCATGTCGAGGAAGACGCCGGCAAGTCATTTCATCCCGAGAACGCCGGGGATGAAGATACTACTCTGGTTGACATGAACCGCTGCGGCGTGCCGTTGATCGAGATCGTGAGCCGCCCCGACATCCGGTCCCCGCGTCAGGCCGGGCTGTATCTGACCCGGCTCCGTCAGATACTCGAATACCTCGAAGTGTGCAGCGGGAACATGGAGGAAGGGGCGCTGCGTTGCGACGCCAACGTCTCGGTGCGGCCGGTGGGCGAGAGCGCCTTCGGCACGCGCACGGAAGTCAAGAACATGAACTCGATCCGCGGCGTGGAGCGGGCGCTGGCATTCGAGATCGAACGGCAGACGCGGTTGCTGCAGTCCGGCGGCACGGTGGTTCAGGAAACGCTCCTTTGGGATGAGAAGGCGCAGACGGCACATCCCATGCGCAGCAAGGAAGAGTCTTCCGACTATCGCTATTTCCCGGAGCCTGATTTGTTGCCGTTGCGGATCGCGCCGGAATGGATTGAGTCGGTCCGCGCGTCCTTGCCGGAGATGCCGGAGGCGCGGGCACGACGGCTGGTGCAACAGTACGGGATCACCACCTACGATGCCTCGGTTCTGACGGACACCAGGGCGCTGGCGGAGTACTACGAAGCGACCGTGCGGCACTTCGCCGACGGCAAGAAGGCGGCGAATTGGATCATGACTGAGGTGCTGCGGGTCATCAAGGAACGTGGAATCGGCATCGGTGACTTCCCGGTCAAGCCGGAGGCACTGGCCGAATTGCTCGGAATGGTCGAGGCGGGCACGATTTCCGGCAAGATGGCCAAGGATATCTTTGAGCGGATGGTCGCTTCGGGGCAACGGGCCTCCGAGATCGTCAAGAGCGAAGGACTTGAGCAACTCTCGGACGATGGCGTTCTGATTGCGGTCATCGATGCTGTCATTGCCGACAACCCGGGGCAACTGGCGAAATACAAGGCGGGCAGGGCACAGCTCCTCGGTTTCTTTGTCGGTGAAACGATGAAACGCACGCAGGGACGCGCCAATCCGCAGCGGGTGAATGAACTGCTTCGGGAGCGGCTGGGTGCCCCGGGTGGCTGAGAAAGAATGAGCGACGGCACCGATCGCGATGCCGGTCCCCTGCGGGTCGGCGTGATGGTCTCGGGAAGCGGGACCAATCTCCAGGTGATCTTGGACCGGATCGCAGCCGGCAGCCTTGACGCTATCGTCACGATCGTGATTTCGAACAACCGCGATGCGTACGCGCTCGAACGCGCCCGTCAGGCCGGGGTGGAAGCGGTGCACTGGTCCGAGAAGAAGGCCGGATCGCCGGAAGCATTTGTCTCCGGGTTGCTCGACTTGCTCGCCTCCGCCCGCGTGCAGTTGCTGGTTCTCGCCGGGTACATGAAGCTGGTGCCACGTCCGGTCGTGGAGGAGTATGCGGGCCGGATCATCAACATCCATCCGGCGCTCCTGCCGAAGTTCGGTGGACCCGGATTCTACGGGATGCGGGTGCACGAGGCGGTCATCGCCGCCGGGGAAACCGAGAGCGGCGCCACCGTGCATTTCGTGGATCCGATCTACGATCATGGGGAGATCTTCTTGCAGCGCCGCGTCCCGGTTCACCCCGGCGATACGCCCGAGCAATTGCGCGACCGGGTCTTGGCCGTTGAGCATGAGTTGCTGCCCGACGCGATCGAGGCGTTCGCGCAGCAGCGCCGCCGGCAACGCTGATCGCGGCCGGATGTTGCCCTTGTCGTAAACCGAGCGCCACTCGTATCTTGCCGGCTCGGAGGTGTCATGAACCCTGTGGCTGCCGACCCCATGGATGCCCTGACCAAGACCGATCTCGGGACGGTGCCGGTCTATGCGCGCGGCAAGGTCCGCGACGTCTACGATCTGGGGACCGAGCTTCTGATTGTCGCCACCGACCGGTTGTCGGCCTTCGACGTGGTTCTGCCCACGCCGATCCCCGGCAAGGGGCGGGTCCTGACCCGGATGTCGCAGTTCTGGTTCGAACACACGCGCCCCATCGTGCCCAACCACCTGATCGGGACCGACGTGTCGGCGTATCCCGACCCATTGCCTCGCTACCGCTCCCAATTGGAGGGGCGGTCGATGCGCGTGAAGAAGTGTCGGCGTATCGACTATGAGTGCGTCGTGCGCGGCTACATCACCGGCTCTCTGATGAAAGAATACAACGAAATGCGTGCATCAGCCAGGAGCGGGGGTGTGCATCTCCACGGCTTTGACTTCCCAGACAATCTCGTCGAGGCACAGAAGCTCCACGAGCCGATTTTCACCCCGGCGACCAAAAGCGACGTTGGCCACGATGAGAACGTCTCTCTTAAACGCGTGGCCGATGACCTGGGGTCGGATCTGGCGGGGCGCTTGCGGGATGTCTCACTGGCACTGTACCAATCCTGCGCCGACTATGCCCGCGCGCGCGGGATCATCATTGCCGACACGAAGTTCGAGTTTGGGTTTGATGGCGACATGCTGACCTTGATCGACGAAATCTGCTCGCCGGATTCGTCGCGGTTCTGGCCGGTCGATGGGTATCACCCGGGCCGTGTACAGCCGAGCTTCGACAAGCAATACGTCCGGGACTACCTGCTGTCAATCCATTGGGACAAACGACCGCCGGGTCCAAAGCTCCCCGATGAGGTCGTGCGTAACACGGCGGCCAAGTACCGGGAAGTGCAGCGTCGACTCGTGGGCGAGTGACGGTTGATCGCAACGGCGTGTGAGGGTGAGTGTGATTCCCAATACTGAGACAAGCCACGCGGTGTCCCACGGCGGCACCACCGATGCCGATGGCCGGGTCCGCGTGCGTCGGTCGGTTCTCTCGGCCTACGACAAGAGCGGACTGGTTCCGTTGGCGCAGGCGCTGCACCGTTACGAAATCGAAATCGTCTCCACCGGGGGGACGCTGGCCGTACTGCGCGAGGCGGGGATTCCAGTCACCGCGGTCGAGTCGCTCACGGGATTCGGCTCGATGCTGGGCGGGCGGGTCAAGACGCTCCATCCGAATCTCATGGGCGGCATCCTGGCCCGCACGGCACGGGAGGAGGACCGCCGTGAGTTGGAGCAGGCCGGGATCGCACCGTTCGAGCTCGTCGTCGTCAACCTGTACCCTTTTGTGAAAGCGGCGGATGATCCGCATGCCACCTGGGACGAGGCCATCGAGTTGATCGACGTCGGCGGTCCGACCATGATCCGCGCTGCGGCGAAGAACCATGACTCGGTCGCGGTCGTCTGCGATCCCGACGACTACGACCCGCTGCTTCATGAACTGAGCGAACACAGCGGCAGCACGACGCTCGCGCTACGGGCGAGACTGGCGGCCAGGGCCTTCGCCGTCACAGCGGCCTACGATGCCCGGATCGCCACCTACCTGGCGGGGCAGACGTCGGCGCGTGGCCAAGGTGACTTCCCGGAGATTCTAATCCAGAGATTCGCCCGGATATCCATGCTGCGCTATGGCGAGAACCCTCATCAGCAGGCAGGGTTGTATGCGGCCGATGGCGCGGCCGTCTCGCTGGCGCGCGCGGAGGTCCTCGGCGGCAAGGAACTCTCCTACAACAACTACGGCGATCTCGATGCCGCCTGGCGTATGGCGGCCGATTTCACAGAGCCGTTTGCGGCGGTCTTCAAGCATGCCAGCCCTTGTGGGGCTGCCGCCGCCGGCAATCTCCGCGATGCCTATCTGGCGGCGTATGCGACCGACCCGGTCTCGGCCTATGGGTCGATCATTGGCCTCAATCGCACCGTGGATCTCGATTGCGCGCGCGCTTTGGACGAGACGCCGTTCATCGAGTGCGTCCTGGCGCCGAGATACGACGGTGACGCTCTGGAATTGCTGCTGCGAAAGAAGGCACGCCGGTATCTTCGCGTCCCAACGATGGACTTGAAGGCCGCAGCGAAGACCCGTTGTCGCGAGATTGTCGGTGGTCTGCTAATCCAGGATGAAGACTATGCCGAGTTGACCCCTTCTGATCTGCGCGTGGTGACAAAGTCGCAGCCGACGGCCGACCAAATCGCTTCGCTCCTGTTCGGTCGCAAAGTGGTCAAGCACGCCAAATCGAATGCCATCGTATTAATACAAGGGACAGCGGCCGTCGGAATCGGCGCCGGGCAGACGTCGCGTGTCGATGCCGTGCGTCAGGCCGTGGAGAGGGCGGGTGATCGCGCCGCCGGGGCGGTGCTGGCCTCCGATGCGTTCTTTCCGATGGCGGATGGCCTGGAGGTCGCCGCACGCGCCGGCATCTCGGCGGTCATTCAGCCCGGCGGATCAAAGCGCGACGCCGAGGTGATTGCGGCCGCCGATGCCTTCGGGATCGCGATGGTGTTTTCGGGTCTGCGCAATTTCCGGCATTGAAGGGCATCTGATGAGTTCACTCGAGGGCAAACACATCCTTCTCGGCATCTCAGGCGGGATCGCCGCCTACAAGTCGGCCTTCCTGTGCCGTCGTCTGAAGGAAGCCGGTGCCGATGTCTGGGTGTCGATGACGCGCAATGGGGCCCGCTTCATCACGCCGTTGACGATGGAGACGCTCTCCGAGCGCGAGGTCCTCATCGATATGTTCCCGGAGCAGCGGTACGTGGGCACGCGCCATATCGACATCGCGACGTGGACGGAGTTGGTCGTTGTGGCTCCGGCGACGGCCGACTTGATCGGGAAATACGCCGCCGGGCTCGCCGACGAACTGCTGACGACGCTTCTGATCTCCACGCCCGCGCCGGTCATGCTCGCGCCGGCGATGAATACGGAGATGTTCCGCCACGCCGCCGTGCAGGAGAATCTGGCGACCCTGCAACGGCGCGGTGTTATCATCATTGCTCCCGGCGTCGGCGAGTTGGCCTGCCATACATACGGTGTCGGACGCATGGCCGAGCCGCACGAGATCGTCGCCGCCATCGAGCGGTTCTTTGCGGCGTCGCGCGACTTGCAGGGCGTCCGCGTGCTGGTCACGGCAGGACCGACGGTGGAGCCGATCGATCCGGTGCGCGTGTTCACCAATCGGTCATCGGGGAAGATGGGATACGCCCTGGCCCGTGCCGCGGTGTCTCGCGGCGCCATTGTGACATTGATCTCCGGCCCGACGGCCTTGCCGCCGCCGGTCCACGTGGAGCTCGTCACGATCGAAACGGCCGAGGAGATGCTCCAGGCAACGCAGACACGTTTTGCCGACAGCGATGTCACCATCGCGGCCGCCGCGGTCAGCGACTGGCGCGTTGCCGCACCGGCACGGCAGAAGCTCAGCAAGGAATCCGGCCCGCCCCAACTCGTGCTGGAGCCGGCACCGGATGTCCTGGCGACGCTTGGTCGTGCAAAGAGGCCCGATCAGTATCTGGTGGGGTTTTCACTGGAGACCGATTCGGAGCGGTTGACATCGCCACGCAAACTGGACCAGAAGAACCTCGACCTGCTGGTTGCCAACAATCCCACCGCGCCGGGCTCTGAGTTCGGCGGCGACACGAATGAGGCGACCCTGATCACTCGCGCCGGGGAGGTCACTCCTCTTGGGCTGCTCACGAAGGAGACCCTGGCGCATCGGATACTTGATCGGATCGTGCAGTGGCGACAGACACAAGGACGTGCGTCGGCTGAGCGCTGATCGGCATCGCGGATCACAATGGCACCCATGGATGAAGCCACCGTATCAATCAGCCGTGCCTTGCGTCAACTCCTGGTGACCGAGCCGTCATTGGAGTTGTTCGGTTCGACGCGGCCGCCGGGCGCACGGACGCTCGACGAGTTGCATGACAGGATCCACACCTGCACGCGCTGTCCGCTTGGGTTCACGCGCACGAAGTTCGTCTTTGGCGTGGGGAATCCGCGCGCTGAGATCCTCTTCATTGGCGAGGCACCGGGGCGCGAAGAGGACCTGAAGGGCGAGCCGTTTGTCGGTCGCGCCGGGCAATTGCTGGACAAGATGCTGGCCGCCATCGATCTCACCCGGGACGATGTCTACATCGCCAACATTCTCAAGTGCCGGCCGCCGGAAAACCGCGATCCGCAGCCCGAAGAGTCGGGGGCGTGCCTGCCGCACCTGGCCGAGCAAATCCGGCTTTTGGCCCCGATGTACATCGTCGCCCTCGGCCGCATCGCCGCCCAGATCCTTCTCGACACAAAGACGCCGATCTCGAAACTGCGCGGGCGGTTCTATGACTTCGGGGCGGCGCGTCTGCTGGTGACATTTCATCCCGCGGCGCTCTTGCGCAACCCGGAATGGAAGCGGGATGCTTGGGAGGACTTGAAACTCCTGCGTCGGGACTATGATCGTGCCAAAGGGCGGCCTTCGCGCTTCTGACGGCCAACGTGGGCACGGCAGAAGCTTCTTCATATCGTGGGACAGTGGTCGACGCCCGGCAACATTCTGCGCGTAGAGGATTCTGATGGAACATGCGGTCATTCTCGCTGGCGGTCACGGAGAGCGCTTCTGGCCCCTGTCGCGGCGTCGGCGTCCCAAACAGCTTCTGCCCATCCTGGGATCGCAGTCGCTCTTGGAGGCGACGATTGCGCGCATCCGTCCCGACTTTCCCCCGGAGCGGATCTGGATCGTGACCGGAACGGAAATCGCCGAGGCGGTACGCAGCAAAGTCACGTCGATACCCGCGCAGAACATCCTGGTGGAGCCGAAGGGGAACAACACCTGCCTGGCCGTTGGTTGGGCGGCCGTCGAACTGGCGGCGCGTGACGCCGAGGCCGCGATGGTCGTGCTGTCAGCCGATCATGCGATCGAACCGGACACGATGCTGCGACGCGTGCTGCGCGAGGGTGTGCGCCTCGCCAAGAACGATGACGTGTTGATTACGATCGGGATCACGCCGACGCGCGCTGAAACCGGCTACGGATACATCGAGCTGGGGGCGAATTTCGCCACGTCCGATGGGATCAATTCCTACCAGGTCGAGAAGTTTCGCGAGAAGCCCGACCGCTCGACGGCCCAGGACTACTACTTCGACCGTCGTCACCTGTGGAATGCCGGCATCTTTGTCTGGACCGCGCGGACGATCCTGGCCGCCCTGGATCAGCACGCGCCCACTGTCGCCGTGCCGCTGCGCGCTTACGCCCGGACCATCGGATCGGAGCGTGCGTCGACGGCACTGGCACAATTGTACGCGACGGCCGACTGTGTCTCGATCGACGTCGGTGTCCTCGAGCGGGCCGACAATGTCATCGTCATCAAAGCCGACCTATCCTGGGACGACGTCGGTAGTTGGCTCGCTTTGGGGCGTCTGGAGAAGGCCGACGCCGACAACAATCTTCTCACCGGTCCCGTCGTCACGCTCGACACGTACGACTCGACCGTGTACAACGATACACAGGAGCTGGTCTGTGCGTTCGGCGTGTCGGACCTGGTCCTGGTGCGGACCGAACAGGCCCTGCTGGTCGTACACCGGAGCCGCATTGATGATATGAAGATGTTGATGGAGAAGCTGAAGTCTGATGAACGGTGGCAGAGTTACCTCTGAGCGATGCCTGGTATGTGTCATCGTTTCGGTGGCGCTGGCCGTTGCGGCCATCGGCGACGTGGCGGTGGCCGGGCGGCGCGATCGACGACCGGGCAGTCACTTCGACCCGCTGGGCTTTCCGGGTGATGACTCCGTTATCACCAATCGGATCGCCGCTTCAAAACCGACAGCGGTCGTGCCGCCGCAAACCAGGGGTCTGATGGCGGCCGAGGACTCGGTTCCAGCGGCCATCTGGCAAGTGCAGTTCTTCGCGACGACGGATTGGAGCGAGGCGAACGACCTGCGTGAGCGCGCGGCCGCCGGGTTGGCCGACACAGTGACGATGGAGTTCGAGACACCGTATTACAAGGTCCGGGCCGGCCATTTTGCCGATCGGGGAGAGGCAGAGGCACTCATGATCCGACTGCGCGCCATGGGATATGAATCGGCGTGGATTGTGCGACGGCCTGACGACTGACCGGGAACCGGGCAACCTCGTTCTTCGATGGCAAGCAGATCATATGGGTGGCGCAGTTTGCACGCGAAGACATGCCTCCGTGGAAAATGGGCGGGTGAGATCGTATCGTTCAATCGCCGCCGTCCGTCGCCCGGTCTCGTGGCGCGGCTGGGCGATCGTCTGTTGCACGGGGGGATCGTCATAGCGCCCACGGAGACCCGTTACGCCCTGCTGGCCGATGCCACTTCAGCGCCCGCCGTCCAGGCCGTCCGGGAGATCAAAGGGCGGTCCCGAATGCTGCCGTTCTCGGTGTTTGTACTGGACGTATCGTGGTGCCACGCGTGGGGCATGCGGCTCAACACCGTGGCGCGTCATTTGGCCGGAGAGTTCTGGCCGGGACCGATGACGTTGATCCTGCCGGTGCGAGACTTTCGCTTTGCACTTCCTGGTGGCCGTCGGGGAACGATTGGCATACGGGTCACGCCTGAACCGATCGTGAAGAGATTGCTGGCGCTGATGGGGCGTCCTCTGATCGCGACCAGCGCCAACCCGTCCGGCCGGATACTCTCCTGCAGGGAGGAGAATCGCTGGCTGTCCGGGTTGGTCGCACGATGGGGTGTCATATGGGCACGCCCGCGCCGGTACGTCCGGAGGGATGCCTCGACCGTCGTGGACTGTGCGGCGGCCGGGGCACGTCAGCTCCGCGCCGGGCCGATATCACCGGAGCAGTGGATGATGGCCGCTGGTCGTGGAAATCGAGGTGAGTGACCGGAGATGAGCGTACCGATCGACGATAGCGGAACCTACGCGGACCGCAATTCCTCATCCGAGGCAGGGAGACCGTATCACGTCCTGTTCGTTTGTACGGGCAACACGTGTCGCAGCCCGATGGCGGAAGGGGTGTTCCGAAAGCTGATCGGCGATCTCCCCGCGGGATCGCCGATGGAGGCGATTTCGGCTGGGACGATGGGTCTGGCGGGAATGCCTGCGACCGAACTGGCAATCGAAGTGGCAGGCGCCTACGGGGTCGATTTGCGTCTGCATCGCTCTCAGGCGCTCACGCGGCCGTTGTTGTCGCGGGCCGATCTGGTGCTGGCACTGGCCGCGGAGCATTACGAGATTTGCCAGAACTGGGGGAAACCGGGAGAGCAACTGTATCTGTTGCGCGCGTTTCCCCAGCGACCCTCCGACTTGCGCGCGCACTCGATCCCGGACCCGATCGGAGGGGATCGGCGCAGGTATGAGCAGGTGTTTTTCGACATCGACGAGGCGGTCCGCCGGATCTTTCCGGCAATCTCGCATCGGGCCGGGATACGGCACCGGAGGTCGGATTGACGCGGCGTCCGTTGACGGGTGTCTGGCGGAGAAGCTCTTGTGCCCATGATTGTTGTGCTCCGATAATGAAACGGAATCAGGGGGGGCGATGCCGCTGCTGCCGTTTCGATCACGTTTCGATCTGACATTCCCGCGCTATCTGGGCGTGTTGTGGCTGGGATGTCTCCTTGGGAGCGCCGTCCTTTCCCTGGGGCAGACAGCGCCTGACGACGCATCCGGGGCAACAGACCCGCTGGCGGCGATCACACCCCGCGACTCCAGCGACTTCGGTGCGGATGAGCGGGACAGCACTTTGCGGCCGACAGGCCCATGGGCGCCGCGACCGATCACCAATTGGGCGTTCGGGGTGGGAGAATCACTGTCCTACTCGATCGGCTGGGAGAAGATCGTCGCCGGACGGGGCGAGATGATCGTCGGCAACGTGGTGGACACGTTGGGGCGTCTGTGCTACCCCGTTCTGTCAACCGTGCGCTCCACGCCTTTCTTCTCGGCGTTCTACAAGGTCGATGATCGCGTCAGCACATTGATGGATGCCCGGGAGCTGTTCCCGCTTCGGTTTGAAAAGCACCTGTCGGAGGGGCGCTATCGCCAGAACCGCAGAGTCGAGTTCGACCCCGAGTTGGGTGTGGCGCTGACGTCCGCGGACACATTTGCCGTGCCCCCGTATGTACTCGACGATCTCTCCCTGCTCTACTATGTCCGCACGCTGGCCATGACGCCCGGTCGGGATATCGAATTGGACATCTATTCCGGTAAGAAACTCTACCGCCTGACCGTCCGGGTGATCCGCAGGGAGAGAATCGCAGTGGCGGCCGGGACATTCAGCACGATCGTTGTCGAGCCACTGCTCCAGGCGGCCGGATTGTTCAAGCACGAGGGCAAGGTCACAGTCTGGCTGACTGACGATCGTCTGCACCTGCCGGTGCTGATGAAGAGCAAGGTCGTGGTCGGCTCGATCATCGCGGAGCTGGAGGAGTACCGACTGGGGCAGATCAGGCAGTACTGAGTGCCAGTTCATTGTTTCGAATCTGAGGAATGCCTGTAGGGGCGCTTCGCGAAGCCCCCGTTGCAAGTGAGTCATGAATGAGAGTCCATCATAAGACGAGTGACAGACGCCACCAGCCGGCGGACTTGCGGACGTTGCGACGGGTGCGGGCAGCATCACGGCATTCTCTGGTCGATATGAGGTGCTTCGCGAAGCCGCCGTCGCGCGACGATGACATCGTGCGGTTCCTCGACAAACTCCCCGGTGTTCTCAAGGCCACCGACTGGCGTGCTCTGATTGAGGCAATTGCCGCCGCGCATGCGGCCAGGAAGCCGATCTTCTGGTTTCTGGGCGCGCACGTGCTCAAATGCGGGCTGTCGCCGCTCATCGTCGACCTGATGAACCACGGCCTGGTCGACCTGTTGGCGTTCAATGGTGCCGGTGCGATCCACGATCTTGAGACGGCGTTTATGGGCAGGACGTCCGAGGACGTTGCCGCCGGGCTGCGCAATGGCCGCTTCGGGATGTCCGCCGACACGTCGAAATGGTTCGCCGGCGGCGTGCGGACCGCACAGCGGTCGCGGCTCGGCCTGGGTGAGGGAATCGGTCGCTACATCAACCGTCAACGCGCGCCGCACCGAGAGTTTTCGCTGTTGGCGTCGGGGACTGAGGCCGGCATCCCGGTGCTGGTCTTTCCCGCGATCGGAGCGGAGATCGTCGCGCAGCATCCGGAATTCGATGGGGCGGCGGTCGGTGCCGCAGGGCATCTCGACTTTCGCATACTGGCCAACCAGTGCCGCCGACTGCATGCGGGAGGGGTTGTTCTGCATTTCGGCTCGGCGGTGATCCTGCCTGAGGTCTTCCTGAAGGCGCTCTCGGTGGCACGCAATCGTCAACGTGTCGAACGGTTTGTCACCGCCAATTTCGACATGATCCAGCACTATCGTCCGAATACCAATGTCGTTTTGCGTCCCACACTGCATTCCGGCAAGGGGTATTCCTTCACCGGGCATCATGAGTTGATGCTCCCCCTGTTGGCATGGTCGATCAAGGCGCGGCTGGGAATCTGACGTTGCGCGCTGTCCCCTTGAGGGCACGGCACGCCGTGCCCCAATGCATCATGATCTGTCACCCTGAGCGGAGCGAAGGGTCTGCTTTGGGCATGATCACGGAGTACAGCAGATCCCTCACTTCGTTCGGGATGACAGGAGGGGCGGTCTCAGACCTATCCTCAGGCCTTCGCTGCGTAGGGCCGTGGTCTCCGCACCCCTGCGGACGGAGTCCGTGGGAAACGCTGTCCTGTCACTGTTTCTCCACGCCCCGTTGTGCCGACGCCGGGAAATCCGTATCCTCCGGCGTTTCCAAAGAGAATGAGAGAGGACCTTGGTAATGGCCGCAATCGTCGAATGTGTACCCAATTTCTCGGAAGGCTGTCGGCCGGAGATCGTCGATGCGATCGTCGCCTCGGCGCTGACCGTGGACGGCGTCACCCTGCTCGACAGGGAGATGGATGCCGACCACAATCGCTCGGTGGTCACACTGGTCGGTGGCCCGGAGGCGACCAGCGAGGCGGCATTCCGCGCGGTGCAAAAGGCCGCCGAGTTGATCGATATGCGCACGCACAAAGGCGAGCACCCGCGCATGGGTGCGACCGATGTCGTGCCGTTCGTGCCGATTGCGGGGATCACATTGGCCGAATGCGCCACGCTGGCCCGCCGACTGGGGCAGAGGATCGGCGGCGAGTTGGCCATCCCGGTCTACCTCTATGAGGCGGCGGCGACCCGACCCGATCGCGAGAACCTCGCCGACGTGCGCCGGGGTGAGTACGAGGGTATCCGCGACACGATCGAGACAGACCCCTCGCGTCGCCCGGATTTCGGACCGGCGAGCATGAATCTCAAGGCGGGTGCCACCGCGGTCGGGGCCCGGATGCCGCTGGTGGCGTTCAATGCCTACCTCAGCACCGACCGTCTGTCGGTGGCGCGGTCGATTGCCAATGCCATCCGGTTCGCATCCGGGGGATTGCGCTACTGCAAGGCCCTCGGTTTTGAGATCAAAGACCGTGGCTGTGTGCAGGTCTCGATGAATCTGGTCAATTATGAAAAGACACCGATCTTTCGCGTCTTGCAGATGATTCGCTCCGAGGCGGAACGCTGGGGTGTGCGGGTAACGTCCACCGAAATCGTCGGTCTGACGCCGGCGAAGTCGCTGTATGACACGGCAGAGCACTTTCTGCAACTGGAGCGGTTCTCGCCGGAACAGGTGCTGGAAGAGAAGCTGCGGTCCGCCATGGCCAAACAGGCCGAGAGGTCGGGATGGGGGCTTTTTGTGGACCAAGTCGCCTCCGCAGCACCGGCTCCGGGTGGCGGTGCCGTATCAGCGGTGGCGGGGACCTTGGCGGCGGCATTGAGCGGTATGGTCTGCCGGCTGACGATCGGGAAGAAGAAGTACCTGGCTGTTCAGCCGCAGATGGAAGCGGCGCTGGAGAAGACCGAGGAGCTTCGTCGACGCCTGATGTCGCTCTCTGAGGCCGACACGGTCGCCTTTGACAAGCTGATGGCGGCGCGCAAGCTCCCAAAGGACACCGAATCGCAGGTGGCCGCCCGCGATGCGGCCGTCGACCAGGCCACCCGCGAGGCGGCCCAGGTGCCCTTGGCGGTCATGCAGGCCGCCTCCGAGGTCATGGAGTTGGCCAGATTGTGTGCCGAAAATGGCAATGTGAATGCCGTTTCCGATGCCGGTGTCGGCGGCCAGATGGCCCGGACGGCGATCATCGGTGCCGGGTTGAACGTCAAGATCAACATGGCGGGATTCGCCGACACGGCTTTCCGCGATGAGATGCTCAATCGCGTGCGGGAACTGGAGACCGACTCCGAGCGTTTAACGGAAGAGATCATGCGGATTGTCAACCTGCGCATCGACAATCCCGACACCCCAGTCTGAACCCAGCAAAAGAGAGAACCCCTTGCGTTCCCATTCGGTAGTCCTCCTGTGTCTCGCGGCGTCGGTCCTGATCGGGACGGCGCCGGCGTTTGCCGGCAACCCTGCCTATGAACAGGACCTGATCAACCGGGTTACGATGGCGTTTGGGGCCGGCATACGCCCCGAGCCTGTGCCGGAGCCCGGACCCCATCGGCGCTGCGGTTCGCCACTACTCTTGGAGGTCAGGATCGCCTGGCCGGAGTTGTCCGAGTCGGCCCGGCAGGCGATCTCCGTGCAAGTTCAAACAACACGCCCACAGTTGAGTGAGTACTATGACACCCAAGACGGACGCTTCCGGCTGCATTTCAATCGCACTGGCCCGGATTCGATCGACATGGTCTACGGCGTGGGGCCGGGGAACGTGCCGGTGTACATTCTCAAGTGCGACAGTCTTCTCCAGCGAACTGTCGCGGAGGAGATTGATACGCTCGGTTTCCGGTTCCCGATTTCCGATGCCATCGGGCGGTCGGGCGAGGATCCTCGCTACGACATCTATTTCTTCAAGTTCTCCGGCTACATGGCCGACTACTACGGGCTGAGCGAGCCGGACACTGTGTACTTCAACACGACGAGCGGGACCTATGTGGCGTCCAGTTGGATCGCGTTACGGAGCGAGTATTCCAGTCTGTACGGATACGCCACCCGGCCCTTCGATGCCATGGCCGTGACCATCGCCCACGAGTTGAATCACGCCTGTCAGTGGTCGTACGACGCGCTTGAAGCCGAGGCGCGGCGCTCCGGCTCCGATGACTTGCCAACGCTCTATCCATGGTGGTTGGAAGTGACGGCGGTCGCGATGGAGGACATCGTCTTTGACAACGTCAATGACTATGTTGCCTATCTGCCGGCGTTCTTCAATAACCCGTGGATGTCACTGCGGGCTTACGCCAACAACAGCGGTCCTGAGGGACTGCACCCATACGCGTCCGGGATCTGGGCGCTGTTTCTGGCGCAACGTCATGATCCGGTGATTTTGCGGGAGATTTGGGAGGAATGCGGCCAGAAGTCTGGCTTCAACACCTTCGAGGCGTTTCGCACCGCGCTGGAGCGTTCCCCTTACAACTCGTCGCTGGACGTGGAATGGGCGGCATTTCTGGTTTGGAACTACTTCACCGGACGGAATTGGGCACCTTGGTCCTATGAGGAAGGTCGAGACTATCCGGAGTTGGCGGGGCTCGATTCAGTCGTGTACAGTGAGTACCCGGCCGGGGACACCAGCTCGATTCTGCATTGGCCACGCAGCCCTGACGAGGAGGCAGCCTCGTATCTCCGGTTCGTGCCGGTCTACTCCGATACGGTGACCACGTTCACCTTGCAGCTATTCCCCGAGGGGATCGAAGAATGGATGGTCGTCACGGCGGGAATAAATGGTACTGCCCAGCCAACGATCAACTTCACGCGTAGTGTCTTCGACCCGATCCGCGTCGAGCATTGGGATGCGTACGAGGAGTTGCTGGTCATCGTCTCGCCCTTCAAACTTGATCCCACGCAGGACAGGCTCGATCGTCGCCTGCGCTTCAGCTTCGCCGTGCAGGACACGTTGGTCGACAACCGCGTGACCTCGATCCACAAGGTTTACTCCAATCCTCTGGTTCTGGCGGATGAGGGTGGTGGGGACGCATTCCGCGTGCAGGTGCTCCGGGCCGAGTCGGTCCCGGTGTCAATGCACATCTTCACGCTGGCGGGGCAGGTGATCCGCGGGGGCGCCGAGGACGATATGTACCGCTCGCCCGGCCGGACCGCCGTGACGCTGTCATGGGATGGGACCAACCGGCAGTCGCGCCGGGTGGCCAGCGGTGTCTATCTGGCGTTGATTCAGTACGGCGACAAGAGAGAAGTCGTCAAGGTCGCCGTGAAGAACTACGGCCCATGACGCCGGCCAACGGAATCGGAAACTCGTCGCCCCACGTTGTGGTCGCACTGCGACGCTTGGCGCGCAGCGGCGGCATCGTGGCGGCGGCATTCGCCCTCAAGCTGCCGCTCTTTGCTGTGCCCAATGTCGAGCCGCTGACGCTGGCCTTTGTTCTGGTTGGATATGCGTACGGCTCGGTCTGGGGCGCCATGGTCGGCACCCTGAGCATGGCGGTTTACGCCACCTTTAATCCATGGGGTGCAGCGATTCCCCCGGTCTGGGGCGCCCAGATCGTGGGGATGGGACTGGCCGGACTGGTCGGCGGCCTCGCCCGTCCATTGCTGGGCCGGATGGGGACTCCGGGTCGTGCCAGTGCCGTCGCCGTGGGAGTGGCTGTGACCTTGGTGTACGACGTGCTCACCAATCTCGCCTTTGCGTTCGCCATCGGACCCTTTGTGCCGGTAATGATCGCCGCGATTCCCTTCAGCGCGCTACATGTCCTATCAAATGCATTGCTGTTCGGCGCGATCTTCCCGATTCTGGGGCGATGGTTGACGAGGCCCGCCGCTTCGGTCGCTGCACCCTCGTGATCGCCGCTCTTCGTCTGCGGCCCGTCATGGCAATCGTTTTCGCGCTTTCGGCGGCGTACGCTGTAGGCCGTGATCGTTCTGACTGCCGAGCCGCAGCGACAGATTCAGGTGAGCTGCGAGTCTCCGATGCCGATACGGCATTTGACACGACCGGTCAGAAGCCTTTGCCCATCGACTCGACGCACCCTGTCGGTGGCCGGGTCGACTCGATCCCCGAGCGCCTCTATGTGCCCGTTCACCGTGCCTGGAGCACGTCGCGACGGGCGTACGATCGGACACTGGATGGTCCGACCTGGCCGATGCCGCCGGTCAAAGTCGCAGCGGCGGCGGATCTGGCCGATTGGATGCTCCTTGATCCCCGGTGCGATGTCGATGATGCCCCCGGCGCCGGGCAAACCCGCCTTTTGACTCACTGGGGATTGGTGCCGCCCTCCGGCCGTTGGTGTGTCGACAACCGACCGATGGTCTGGCAGCGATTGACCTTCCCGCAACGGCCGGGATTCGATGTCGGCACCCTCCCGTCGTTCGCATTCTCGGACTACCGCGTGGCAGAGCGTGTGCGGTTGGAGCGCGACACGCTCTGGGGCGTGCGACCGCAATCCTCGTACTTCGCCCGTCAGGGGGACTTTGCGGAGACATACTCCCAAGCGGAATTTCGCCAGACGATCCGCAACCGGATGGGATTCGATTTCACCTTCGCCTTCTTCGGCGGCGATGGGCGGTTCGCCTCCGATCAGCGCGATCTCCGCCACATTGATCTGCGGTTGGGCGGGCATCTCCATCAGAACTACTTCTGGAATTGGCGCTACACGCAATTCCGCGACAAAACGACCGTCCTCACCCCCGCACCGTTCGATGTCGTGCACCCGTTACGGGATGACCTGCTCTGGCAGATGGAAGCGACCGTGTATCGTCCCGCCGTCAGCAGCGCGGGTTGGATCGCCGGTGCGTCTGTGCAATCGGGGAAGCAGAAGCTGACCGACGGCACGCAGGGATACAGACTGAAGAGCCGCGATCGTCTCTGGACACTATGGGGAAACGGATCACGACGCGGCTGGTTCTTGGATGGGAGTGCCTCGTGGGAAGAGCTGTTGATCGCCGGGGTCGAACCGTCGCGCTGGAATCTTGCGTTGGCCGCAGGCCGACAATGGTCACTCCGCGATTTGGCCCGATTCACCGCGCAGGCGACCGTATCCGACGCGGACCATGATGCCCCGGCGGTCGGCGGCACGCTGGTGCTGGCTCCCGATTCCGCGCGGATGCCTTTGCTCCCCGTCGTCCGATTGGCTCGGGAACGAGCGATTCCGTCGCTCCTGGACCGCTACCGTCCCCCAGTGGAATACGCCTTTCTCACGGCCGGGCAGTCGGGTGTCTTGTATGCCGAGCAGGGGGATCCCGGCCTGCCGGCGCAATGGACCAACGTCGCCCTGCTTCACTGGGGTACGGAACATGCCTGTGCTGGAGACCAGGTTCGTTTCACAGCGGAACTGCGCTGTGCCTATGTCGAGCACTACTTCCGTTGGGATGGGCAGGAGACTGTCGACACGGTCCTCGGCGAGCCGATCACACGCCAGTCGTATCGCCCGACGTCTACTGATGCACGCACGGTCGGGATGGCCATCGGGATTGATGGGCCACGGTTGGGTCGCTTCGTCGGTGCGATCAGTTACGCGGCCAAGTACGCGGAGACTCTGGAGCATGCGCGGCTGACGGGGTACTATCCGCACAAGGGAGTGGCCATGCTCTCCTGGGTGGCGCCGCAACTGGGATATGGCGCGGACGTGCGCATCGATGCCACCGGCATATGGTGGTATGGCGATCGGCGCATCGATCCGACCGGATACTCGTCCCCGCATGCCTTTCGCTTCGATCTGGCGGGGACGGCGACGATCAAGGATTTCACGTTGATTGCCCAGATGCAGAACGTGGCCGGATTCCCCTATCGGACGCAGGCGGGCTACCCGTTCACCGGGCGGACGCTGCGCTTCGGGATTGACTGGCGTTTTCTGGATTAGGAGACTGGTACATGGCAGTCAGAGGAATCCGCGGGGCGATACAGGTGCCGGAGAACACGGCGGCGGCGATCGCTGCCGCGACGCAGGAACTGCTGCAGGCCATCGTTGCGGCCAATGAGCTGTCGCTTGCGGACATCATCTCAATCTTCTTCACTGTCACTGTAGATCTCAACGCCGATTATCCGGCGGCGGCCGCCCGGGCGATGGGATGGACCGACATTCCACTTCTCGATGCGCAGGAGATCGAAGTGGAGGGTGGGATGCCGCGTGTGATCCGGGTGCTCATGCATGTGGAGAGCGAACGCAGCCGCGCGGACATTCAGCATGCCTACCTGGGGGCGGCAGCGCGACTTCGGGTCGACATCAAAGGTCGATGAATCCGGCGCCGACACACAGGGTCACACCGCGGCCGCGAGTCCTGGCCGGATGTTGCGTCGGGATCGTCGGCCTGGGGCAGATCGGCGGCTCGATGGCGCGGCGGCTGTCGCGCTTCCGGCCGTCGCTGATACTCTATGGGACGGACACGCGTCATGCGGTGGCGCGGTCGGCGTCACGATTCTGCGCTTGGCGCGGATCACTCGCGCGCCTTGTGGAACAGAGCGATCTCGTTGTGCTGTCGGTTCCGGTCCCGGAGATTCTGCGGCTTCTGCCGCAATTGACCCTGTTGGCGGCCAGGCGCAGTCGTCGTCGCCGGTTGCTTGTGGTTGACACCGGCACAGTGAAAGCGGCGATCATGCGAGCCGCGCAGCGCCAGGCGCACGTGTTCGATTTCGTCGGTATGCATCCGCTGGCTGGGACTGAAAGGCGGCGCTGGGCCGCCAGTGACGCCGGCCTGTTCCTTGGCCGCCCGATCGTCTATTGTCCCTGCCGTTCAGCTCGGGCAACGGCGCGAGCACGCGAGTTGATTGGCCTACTCGGTGGCCGGCCTGTGCGAATGGACGCGGCCACTCACGATCGTCTGGTTGCCACGACCATCGGTCTGCCGCACATTCTGGCATACGCCGCCGGCGGGCTCGCATTGTCCGGTCGTAAGTCGAATCCGCTGCGCGGTGGTTCCTGGAGTTCGCTGACACGGGTGGCAGCGTCCGATCCGGCCATGGTGGCCGGGTTTCTGGCGTACAATGCCGGGATGCAACGGGCTGTCCTGGCCCGTCTACTCAGGCGGGCGCGTACGATGGATGAAGCCCTGGCGCGGTCACCGGCAGACGTTGAGAGTGTGTTGCGACGATGGACAGCCACGAGCAAACACACGCATCGTGCGACCCACAGGGATTGAACTGATGGCTTACGTGTACTTCGATGGCGATTTCGTCGATGAGTCCGTCGCGCGGATTCCCCTCATGACGCATGCGCTACATTATGGCACCGGCGTCTTCGAGGGAATTCGCTCGTACGGTGACGGAGAGCGGGCGTGGATCTTTCGACCGGGTGAGCATTTCGCGCGCTTCCGACGGAATGCCGCCCTGTTGGATATGTGTTTGGAGCCGACCGACGCCGTACTGGTGTCTCTGACGATCGAGTTGTTGCGCTGCAACGGTGCCTTCGGTGACACGTACATTCGCCCGCTCTTGTTCAAATCGTCCGCCCAGATCGGCGCCGGACTGCCGCCGGGGGAGACGCTGGCAATCATCGCGGTGCCCATGGAACGGGGTCCGGTGCCTCCCAAGCCCGTGAGTGCGACCTGGTCCCGATGGCGGCGCTTCCCCGCTGCGTCCTGCCCGGCCGGGGCGAAGATGACCGGGCTGTATATCAACTCGTCTCTGGCGCGAGCCGATGCTCTGGCGCGCGGGTACGACCAGCCGATCCTGCTCACAACCGGCGGCGATGTGGCGGAAGGGTTTGGGGCAAACATCTTCGCGGTTTTTGGACGTAAGATCGTCACACCTCCTCCGGAAGCGGACATCCTCCCGGGGATCACACGTCAGACGCTACTTGATCATTGGGCGCAGCTCGGTCACGCCGTGCGCTCCGAGACATTGGCACCGGAGCAGTTGCTCAAGGCAGATGAAGTGTTTTTCTGCGGCACCGGCATGGAGATCGTTCCCGTGGGGCGGATTGAGGATCGCGTAATCGGCGATGGTCAACCCGGCCCGATCACCCGGGCAGTCTCGCAATGGTACCGTGAGCTGGTGACTGGGCAGATTGCCGCCCCGGACGGATGGCGCATTTCCGTGGCCCCCGGCGAGCGATCCGCAATCCCCTGAACCCATGATTCCCCGCTGGGCCAGAAGCCGCACCATCGTTTCGTGGTGCCTGTACGATTTGGCCAATTCGGTCTATGCCGCCGTCATTCCGGCGACGGTCTGGTCCGCGTACTACGCCGGTGTCATTGTCGGCAGCGCCGGTGAGGGGGCGCGCTGGTGGGGACGCGCCGTCTCGGCCACGATGGTGTTCGTTGCCGTCACTTCCCCATTGACCGGGGCGATGGCGGATCTGGCGGGCTGGCGCAAGCGTCTCTTAATCATCTACACGCTGGTGTCGATCGGCGCCACGGCACTGTTGGCGACGGTGGCCCCGGGCATGGTTGTCTATGGGTTTGCCGTCAGCGTCGTGGCCGGGATCGGATTCGAGGGCGCCATGGTGTTCTACAACGCCTTCCTGCCCGGGTTGGTCCCGCCGGACAAGCAGGGACGGCTGTCTGGGATGGGCTTTGCGGTCGGCTATGCCGGGTCCTTTGTCGGTCTGGTTGCGGCACTACCGCTGGTGCGCACGCAACGTTACCCGGAAGCGTTTGCCGTCGTCGCGGCTCTCTTCTTGCTCTTCGCCCTGCCGGCGTTGCTGTGGTTGCCGCGAGATGCAACAGCCCGCGAGAGTCTCTGGAAGGCAGGACGTCTTGGCTGGCGAGGGACAATGCGGACGCTGCGGGAGATTCGCAGCACGCCGGAGCTGCGACGCTTCCTTCTCGCGTTCCTCCTCTATGACGACGGCGTCAACACGGTGATCGCCTTCTCATCGATCTTCGCCCGCGAAGCGCTCGGCTTCGCCATGACCGATCTGATCCTCGTGTACATGTGCGTGCAACTGTCGGCGCTCATCGGTGCGGCTCTGTGGGCGCGCCCGACCGACACCAAGGGGCCGAAGTTCGTCGTCATGACGACCATCGTCCAGTGGATCGTTGTGGTGGCGCTGGTGTACTTCGTCCGGACGCGGGGACAGTTCTTCCTCGTGGCGGCGCTGGCCGGCACCGGTCTGGGCGCGATCCAGGCCGCCAGTCGCGCCTTCATGGCCACGTTGATCCCCAAGGGACACGAGGGAGAGTACTTCGGATTCTACTCTCTCTGCGGCAAGAGTGCGGCCGTCCTGGGTCCGCTGGTGTTCGGCGAGATTGCTGCGGCAACGGGAGGAAACCTGCGCTTGGCGGCGCTCTCCGTCCTGGTGTTGTTCGTGGCCGGCGGGGCCGTGCTGTTGGGGGTCAAAGCCGGGGGCAGGACGACTACGCCGACCCCTCGCCCGGCCCATTCGGGCGGGGAACCGTGAACTTGTACTTGTTGATCTTGCGGTAGAGAGTCGACGAATCGATGCCGAGAATCTGCGCCGCGCGGGCCTTCTGCCATTCCGTTTGGTTCAACACCCAATAGATATATGCCTTCTCGATCGACTCAAGCGTCGGCGAGGCGTGTGTTGTCTCACCGACTGAGGCGACATCCAACGGCTGTGCCAGCCGGGCCGGGAAGTCACCGACATCGAGCGTGGCATCATCGGACAACACGACGGCGCGTTCAATGACATTCTGCAACTCGCGCACGTTTCCCGGCCAGGGGTACTTCTTCAGTAGCTCCAGCGCGGCGCGGCTTAAGTGCTTCGCCGCACAACCGGCCCGCGTGCAGCTTGCCTCGATGAAATGACGGCTCAGGATTTCAATGTCATCGGCCCGCTCCCGGAGCGGGGGGAGGTGAATCTGGATGACATTGAGCCGGTAGTACAGGTCGGCACGAAACCGGCGCGTGGCGACCGCCGCTTCGAGGTCGGCATTGGTGGCGGCAATCAGCCGCACATCGACGGTGCGCCCCGAGGTGGCGCCGATCGGCGTGACCTTCTTGTCTTCGAGCACGCGCAACAGCTTCACTTGGATCGCCGGCGTGATCTCGGCGATTTCGTCCAGGAAGAGCGTGCCCCCTTCGGCGGCGCGGAACAGACCCTCGTGGTCGCGGATCGCGCCGGTGAATGATCCCTTGATGTGGCCGAACAACTCACTTTCCAGGAGCGTTTCCGGCAGAGCGGCACAGTTGACGGTGATGTAGGGGCGGTCATGCCGGGGCGAATGCTGGTGAATGGCTTGGGAGAGCAGATCCTTGCCGGTGCCGCTTTCACCCCGGATCAGGATCGTGGTGTCGGAGACCGCCGCTTGGGCGGCGACTCTCTTGACCTCATCGATACGGGGGTCAGTCCCGAGAAGCCGCTCAAAGGACAGCGACTCCTCCAGACGGGCCTTGAGTGCCTGATTCTCTCGCTTGAGGTCTGATGTTTCGAGCGTCTGACGGATCGCCAGCTTGATTTCGTCGATCTTGAACGGCTTCGTGATGTAATCGGAGGCGCCCTTTTTGAGGGCCTCGATGGCCGTGTCGACCGAGGCGAAGGCGGTCATGACGATCACCGGGAGGTCATTCTCCTTCTCGCGGGCGCGGTCCAACAACTCCAGTCCTGACATCTCGGGCATCTTCAGATCGGCAATGACCAGGTCGTAGTGTCTTCCGGACAGGCGTTCGATCGCCTTTCGGCCGCTCAGCTCGGTATCGACGTCGTACCCCTCCTTGGTGAGCATGATCCGCATCATCTCACACAACGAGTGCTCGTCGTCGACGACCAGGATGCGCTGGGCCGTGGGTCTGGTACCGTTCGCCGTCTTCATAGTGTTCGTTGTAGATATCGGCTTGTCGCACCGTCACGTTGAGATTCCGACGACTGCGCACGACGGGCGAACAACGACACGATCGCTGAGGGGGCGGTCCCCTCAGCGGGGGGCGCAAGGTGCGCTGTCCATTGGGTTTAGCGGTTGACAATTGGAGAGAAGCCGCTTTATTAGGCTGGGGGGTAGTACATCTGGTTTCATGCCGTTCCGTTGGGCGCAAGCAGGTAGTGACAGTACAAGCGGGTCGGGGATTCCCGGTGGGATCAGAAGAGGAGCGTCTGTGCGTGTGCGTGCCTTGCTAATCGGCTTGGTTTTGACAGCGGTTGTGTCGCAGGGTCCCCTGCCGGGCCATGCGGCGGATAATGCCCTCCGGCTCTACCTCGTCGGCGGGGAGCGGGTGCCGGAGACGAAGGAGATCGAGGCGTTCTTTACGGCTTCGAAAATGTCTACGGTGCCGCGGCGCGGGGCGCTTTTGCAGTTCGAGTCACTCCCCACGGATGCGCAGCGTGAGACGCTGAATCGTCTGGGAGTCTCGCTGTACACGTACATCCCCGATCGTGCCTTCCTCGCTGCGATTCCGACGACGGCCAGTTGGTCCGACTTGCGCGCGACAGGCGCCCGCTGGGTGGGCTTGCTCCGCCCCGAGGACAAGACGGCGGAGGTTCTCGTGGGCATGACCGGTGCTCCGAATTGGTCGCGCGATTCCAGCGGACTGGCACGGTTCACCGTCTTGGTCTTTCCTCACATAGACTTGGATGATGCCTCTGGATGGCTGACCGACGAATACGGTGCTCGCGTGCTGGCGGCTTCCTCATTGGCGCACTCCGTGGAGGTCGGGCTTCCGGCAGAGAACTGGTTGGACGTCGTTCGCGACGAGCGGGTGCTTTGGGTCGAGCCGTTCTTGCCGCGTCGGGAGGACAACAACTCAAATCGCACCAACGTCCGCGCCGATGTGGCCCAAGCGCCGCCCTACTCGCTCACCGGTGCCGGCGTCATGATCGGCGAATGGGATGGTGGGCGAGCCGATCCCAGCCACCCGGATTTCGGCGGCCGCGTCCTGGCAGGTGATGGTGCCGCGATCGCGACGCATGCCACGCACGTGGCCGGCACTGTTCTCGGCTCCGGGGTCGGGTCGGGCGGGACTTATCGGGGCATGGCGCCATCGGCCGTGATCGTGTCCCAGTTGTGGTGGACCTCCTCGGCGGAATTGCAGAGCGAGTACCAGAATGCCATCAACGACTATGAGATGGACATTACCACCAATTCATGGAGTGTGGGGATCACCCCGCCGTCGCAGTCCAACTGCCAGGCGTTTCTTGGCAACTACTACTCGGAATGCGGTACGCTCGACAATCTCATTCGCGGGGGGGCGGGAAAGACCGTCGTGGTCAGTTGGTCGGCCGGGAACCAGCGCTCCACCCAGTCCGACTACTGTGGTTCCGTCGGCTTCACGTGGGGCACGGTGACTCCCTACGGTACGTCGAAGAACGTCATCACCGTCGGCGCCATCAACTCCGACAACTCGACGATGACCAGTTTTTCCAGTTGGGGCCCGACCGACGATGGGCGACTCAAACCGGAAGTCGTCGCCCCCGGATGTCAGGCGGGGGGACCGGATTTCGGCGTCACCTCGACGAAGCTGACCAGCGGCTACACGGTCATGTGCGGCACCTCGATGTCGGCACCGACGGTCACCGGCTGCGTTTCGCTCTGGCTTGAACGATACCACACGCTTCATGGTGGTCAGACGCCACTGGCTTCCACGGTCAAGGCGGCCTTCGTCGAGTCCGCGGATGACCTCGGCGATGCGGGACCCGAGTATGACTGGGGGTACGGACGGGTCGATGTAACCAGCGCCGTCGACCTGCTCAACGCCGGCACTTTGCTCGAAGACCAGGTGTCAAATGGGGGAACCCGCTCCTGGCAGTTTATCAACGACGGCTCGCTGTCGCAGATCTCCTTCACACTGGCATGGGATGACCCCGGCGCCGCCGGCGGTGCGTCGGTGACGTTGATCAACAATCTCGATATTGTCCTGCGTCCCCCGTCGGGAACGCCGGTGCAATATCCCTGGGTGCTGAACCCTGCCAGTCCGGGCGCCAATGCGACGCATGGCGTCAACAACCGCGACAACCTGGAGCAAGTTCGCATCAATGCTCCGTTGGAGGCAGGGACCTGGACGGTCGAGGTGAACGGCACCAGCGTGCCGCAAGGTCCACAGCCGTTCTCGTTGGCCTACTCGCCGAATATCGTGCTTCTCGGCGGGAGCCCATACGCCGTGATGCTGACCGCTGCGGTCGACACGAGCGTTGTTCCCGGTGCCATGCCGGCCCGGTTTCACCTGAGAAACGTCGGTTCGCAGAGTGATGCGTATGATCTCACACTGACCAGCAAACGGGGCTGGTCGATCACGCCCAACCCCGTGATCGTTGCGCTTCCCTCGTTGGCCGATTCAAACCTGACGTTCACTTTGACGATCCCTCCGTCGGCACCGCTGGGCACGCTGGACACGATCATTGGTGTCGCTGTATCGCAGGGCAACGGGAGCGTGTCGGATCGCGACACGATGCGCGTGATGGTGCTATCGGGCCGCGCCGTCAGCGTGGACGCAGGACGGGACACAATGGGAGTCCCGGGTCACCAAATTGCCCAGCCGGTACACCTGTCCAACACGGGAGTGGTGGATGACAGCATCGATTGGTCGGTGACCAATCAGGCCGGATGGGCGGTGGTTCCGGCGACGGGCACGGTCTGGGTGGCAGCGGGTCGAGATACGGCCCTGCTGGTTTCGGCGACGATCTCGGGGGGAGCCGTCCCCGGGACGAGCAACCGACTGATCGTCAACGGCGTCACGCTCGGCGACATTGAGGCCACCGACGCCGACACGGCGTTGATCAGCGTCATCAACTTCCCGCCGCTGTCCGTGTTGGTGTCTCCCGCTGATGGGGCGCTGACCAACAATCCGCGGCCGGCACTGCTGTGGAGTCATGTTCCGTATTCGCCGCCGCCGCCGGGATTCGATGTGTTTTCGCACGTCGTGGAGACCGCCGATGATTCCGCATTCGCGCTGGGCCGGTACCGCTACGGCCCCGTGGCGGAGACGACCTTGACGGTCACAGATTCACTGACCGACGGTGTCCATTACTGGCGCGTTCTGACACTGAATGCCGTGGGCGACTCCAGCGGTTTCACCGCGCCTCGGTCCCTGGAGATCGATACAAAGGCTCCCGATGCACCCGTCCTCCTGTCGCCGGCGGACGACACCGCCGATGCCGACTCAACACCGCTGTTCACTTGGGCGCCGGTTACCGACACGAAATCGGGACAGACTGCCATTGCCTACCGTTGGCAGGGCTCAACGGATGCCGGGTTTGGCGGCGCGGTGGATTCGATCTGGACAGACGCCACCAGTTACCAAGTCCCGCCCGAGGCGGCGCTGCCGACCTGCAGCACGACCGTCTATTGGCGCGTACTGGCACGCGACGCCGCCGGCAACACGTCACCGTCGTCCCCCGTCTTCCATTATGAGCTCTACCGGCCGGGTGACGTGCATTTCGATTGCATCTACGACATCCTCGATGTGGTAGCGTTGGTCGAATTCGTCTTCCGCGGCGGATCGACGCCCGTGCCTCCCGGCCGGGCCGAAACCAACTGCCAGCCGCCGTCGGACATCCAGGACCTCGTGCGCCTGGTCGACCATGTGTTTCGTGGCGGCGCCCGCCCCTGCGGTCCGTCCTGAGCAATCATTGAGGAGTCGACCACGATCTCCTCGGGTGGCACGCGCAAGCCCTCGGAGCGACGCTCCGGGGGCTTGTGCGTGTCCTGCAGACACTCGGGCGCGTGTCGGGGGAGACGCGCGGAATGCTTCGTACCCTCCATTTGTCATCCCGAGCGAAGCGAGGGATCTGCTTTTCCCGCCCGAATGAGTCCGCCACAGCATCTCCATGATGATCCGGTAAACACGGGCTTCAGCCCCTAGCCCGCCAATTGTGGAGCCGACCGGGACTCACCGACGGTAGTCCGGCGACATTTGGTGCAGGATCGCGGACGAGGGTCGCCTTCCCGCGTCAACTTCACGCCCCATCGTCCGATAACCCGATTATACGGGTCGGTCTTATGGTCAACGGAGGATGCGCGTGAGCGAACGTCGTCTCAAGATCGTCCTGGTGGACGATGATCCCGAAATCGCACAGGCAGTTAGCAACTATCTGTCTCCGGAACGCTATCAGATCGACGTTGTCGGCGACGGTGCCGATGTCATGCCAGCGGTTCGTGCCTCCCGTCCCGATGCCATCATCCTGGACGTCCATCTCCCCTCAATGTCCGGCTTGGAGCTGCTGCGACAGATCAAGGCCGACCGGCCCGATACTCCGGTGATCATCGTGTCGGGGTACGTGTCCACCGACAACGCGATCGAGGCGATGAAGGAAAAGGCATTCGAATACCTGGCCAAGCCGTTCCGCCTGGCCCACTTGGAGCAGATCCTCAACCGGGCCATCGGCAACACCAGTCCTGTTTCTCCGAGGGCGGATGACGACGTGCCGTTGGCCAAGGATCAGATTCTCGGAAAGTCCCCCGAAATCGTGGCTGTGGCGAAGCTGATTGGTCAGATCGCAGAGAGTGATGCCCCGGTTCTGCTTCTGGGGGAGACGGGGACCGGCAAGGAACTGGTGGCACGCGCCATTCACCGGAACTCGTCCCGTGCCGATGGTCCCTTCTTCTCCGTGAGCTGCAACGCCACGTCGCCCTCGCACCTCGAGTACGAGTTGTTCGGCGAGCCGCTCGACAACAGCGTGCGCTCCCCGGCCACGGGCCGCGGCAAGCTGGAGTTGGCCGACGGGGGCACGGTCTTCTTGGATGAGGTCGCCGATCTGTCGCCTTTGGTCCAGAGCCGCCTCTTCCGTGTCTTGGAGGAGGGACGCTGCGAACAGCCGGGCGGCGGCGGCTTCATCGCCCTCGATGTTCGTATCATCGCCGCCTCGAGTCGCAGTCTGGTGGATGCGATGAAGGAGGGGCGCTTCCGCGTGGACCTCTTCTACAAGTTGAAAGTCGTATCTCTGTTTTTGCCGCCGCTGCGCGAACGCAAAGCGGACGTCCGGCTTCTGAGCGACTACTTCATCAGGAAGTACTCCCACCTGGAGCATCGCGACCCCAGGCCCCTGTCGGCGGCGGCCTATGAGAAACTCCTGCACCACCATTGGCCCGGAAACGTCCGTGAGTTGGAGAACACCATTCACATGGCGGTCGTCCTGTCGCGCGAATCGGAGCTCATGGGTGATGACTTTCCCAGCTTGGACGATGTGCCGGTGTGCGCCACGCTGGACATGTCGGAGGCGCATCGGGAGTACCGCGATCTTTTCGCGCGTGTCGTGGACCCGGTCTTCGCGCAAGTGGCGGCGGCCGCACCGGGGCAGGTCTATGCGGGGATGACAGCGGCGCTGGAGGAGGTGTTGGTCGAAACCGCGCTGAAAGCAACCGACCAGAATCAGGTGCGCGCCGCGCAACTTCTGGGGATCTCGCGCAACACCTTGCGGGAGCGCATGAAGCGCGCCTTGGAATTGACGGGTCGGCAGGTCGGCGCGTTGCGCCCCGATGATGTCTGACCGCCTGGTTCGATTGTGCCGTAAGATGACATGAGTGTGGGACAGATCCCGCACTGGGCTGGGTGGGCAAAAAAACCCCTAAAACACACACGGCACACAGCCGATGCAGTTAGAGACAGTCGCGGACTTGGCGGGAAAGGGCAAGCGTTGGCGACAGCGCCCGCCGACTCGCACCGATGAACGGATCATGACGCGAAGCGGCCGCTGGCCGCGGTTTCTATGGAGGCGGAACTCTGATGCAACTGCCATTCCGGCGCCGTGCCAAGTCGGTGGCGGCCCTCGACATTGGCGCCAACGCGCTCAAATTCGTGCGGCTCGACCGACACGCCGACGGCTATTCGCTGTCGGCGGCGGGAATCCGCGAGATGCCCACGGAGGCCATGGTGTCTCACGAGATCAAGGATCGTGACGCCATCATCCTCAACATCCAGGGCCTCATCGACCAGTGTGATCCCCGCACGACCGACGTGGCGGTCTCCATCGCCGGGCATGGCGTGATCACCGACAAGTTCGAGGTCGATCACCGGACCGGCAGCGAGGCCGAGGAGACGATTCTGCTCGAAGCCGATCAGCGCAGCCCGTTCGATGTCGACGACGTGTCGATGGACTATCACATCCTCCGCACCGATCCCGACCGGGGCAAGATGGAAGTCCTCCTGGTCGCCGCGCGACGGGAGTTCCTCTCGGAGTACCTCCACCTGGTCGAGGACGCCGGATTGAAGGTGAGTCTGGTCGACACCGACGCGTTCGCCGTCCTGAATTCCTATGTCATCAACTACGATATCGATCCGGAGCGCGTCACCGCGTTGGTGAACATCGGCTTCGACACGACCAACGTGATCTTCCTGAAGGACGGGGCGTATCACTCCACCCGCGACGTGTCCGCCGGCGGGCGCATGCTCTACGAGGTCATCCAGCGCGAGTTCCGCCTCAATCAGGAACTGGCGTTGAAGGTCCTCAAAGGGGAACTGGAAACGTCGGTCGATCAGGACATGCTGCGGGCGACCGTCCGTTCGGCGGCGGCGGAACTGCTCACGGGTCTGGAAGTGGCGTTCTCGTACTTCCGCACACTGGCCAAGACCGACTCCGTCGATTGGATTGTCCTCTCCGGCGGCGGGGCGCTGATCCCGTTTCTGCCCGAGTGCGTGCAGTCGAAGCTGAACGTGCCGATTGAAATCGCCAATCCTCTACGGAACATCGAATACGATCCGGAGTTATTCGGCGGCATTGATCCGGAGAAGATCGCGCCGCTGTTGGCCGTGGGCGTGGGGCTGGCGTCGCGTGAGGTCTGACAGACTATGGCAATGATCGAGATCAACCTGTTGCCGCGGGAGATGCGGCGTAGAACCGGCGCCCTGGCGCTGCCGCGCGCGGCGCTGATCGGCGTGGGCGTGGCGGCGATTTTCGGGGGGGCGCTGATCGGTCTGACGTTGATGCAGACCTGGCGATATGCCCGCGTGAATGCCGCGATTGAACGTGCCAGGGAACGCGCCGATGGCATGCGCGACGACATCGCCGTGGTCGACCGCCTGACGACGGTCAAGTCCAGTATTATGAGGCGGCTCGAAGCGATCGAGCTGCTCGACCGCGACCGGGGGGACTGGGTGCGCAACCTCGAGGACGTTGCCGCCGTCATCCCCGACTATCTGTGGCTCACCTCCTTCCGCCGCGATGAGATGAAGGCCAAACCGGATACCAAGGGCAAGGGCGCGGCGGTGGACTCGTCGGCCGCGCCGGTCCGCAACGACTACGTGCTGGAAGGGTACTGCTACTCGATCAGCAGTCTGGCGAATATGATCCTGAACATGCAGGACTCGCCGCGCTTCAGTCACGTGGGATTGCGGCGCGCCCAATTCACTGATGTGCAGGGGCGACGGGTGTATCAGTTCGCCGCCGTCTGCAGCCTGGAGCCGGTGGATCATTCACCGGAAGGAGTCGGTGATCAGGGAACGCCGACGAAGCTGAGCGAGTTGCCCGCAGAAGACGTGAGTGAGCCGATCTCGAATCGTGACGAAGAGCACACCGGGGAGGTCGCCCCGTAGACGGCGTTTCTGGGCGCCGATGGATGGATGGCTATGGACCTGAGGAATCCTCAGACACAAAAATGGCTCTTGGCGGCTCTCGCCGGGTTCGTGGTGGCCTACTTCTGGTACGCCAAGGTCTACAGCGGCTATCAGGAGAAGATCGATGGCGGCTACACCCGGTTGGAGGCGCTGGAAACTGAGCTGAAGAATGTGGAAATGAAGTTCCGGTCCCTCGAGACCTTGAAGGCGGAATACGCCGATTTGACCCGGCGATATCGCACGATCTCTCAGCTCCTTCCCGAGGATGATCAACTATCACCGCTGCTGAGCAAGATCCACGCCGCCGCCTTGGAGACGTCATCCCGGGTCGGCGCGATCGAACCGCTTCCCGGCGTCTCCGAGGGATTTTACGATCGCCAGAGCTTCAAGCTCCTGGTCCATTCGACCTATCATGATCTGGGGGATTTTGTCTCTCGGATCTCCAACTTGCCGTTCATCGTCGGCGTACGCGAGTTGGAACTGTCGATGGTGACCGACCGCGACAACCCGGAGGCGGCCACGGGGGGATACACGGTGAGTGCGACCATGTTGATCTCCACCTATCGCGTCAAGGAATCGGAACGCCTGGTGTTGCTGGATGAACCGACGACCGAGGGAGCGACAAAGGAATGAGTGCCATGAATGCTCCGATTCGCAAGATCCCGGCGGTCGCGACGGCCTGCACGGTCCTCATGCTCGCCGCCACGGGTGCCGTTCACGCCGCCGACGTGCGCAACCTCAGTTTGCGCCACGTCGGTGACTTCACGGAACTGTCGGTCCCCGTGCCGGCGCGCATGCTGTGTGACCATTTCAGCCAGCCCGCCGAAGCCGACCGGCCGTTCCGGATCGTGTTGAATTTCTGTGGCGCCAAGCACGCGTTGCCACAGAAGAACTTCGGGCAATTGCCCGCGTGCATGGTGCGGGAGATCCGCACGAGTCAATATGCTGTGGAACCGGAACCGATCGTCCGGGTCGTGCTCGATTTGGCCGGTTCCGCCACCTACTCGCTGAGAACCGGGGACGATGCCCTGACTGTCGTCATATCCGATCCTCGAGCATCTGCATTTGCATCGTGGGAGGCGGTCCCGACGACTGCCCCGCGGATGGTCGAGCACGCTGAACCCGCGCCCATGGCTGCTTCGGTCGTCGCCACCGAGAGGCAGACGGCACCGCCCTCGCCGCGACGCGAGCGGTCGATGCGCCCCGAGAGCGACGGTACAAGGGCAGCGGTCCCGGCACCGGCCCCCGCCGTTGACGCGGAACCGACCGTCGTTGCGACGGCCCCACCAACCACTGAGAACGTAGCGGATCCCTACCTCATTCCCGTCCCGGGAGAGGTGTCGGTACAACCGAGCCCGCCGGTGTCTACGAGCAGCGAGGGAGCCGTTCTGGTGTACGGTCCGCCGGCTCCTATGGCTCCGACAGAGACCACACCGTTCGAGTTGCCTGCACATCCGCTGGTCTTGGCACCGGAGTATCTTGACGCGATCTCGGCTGAACCGCCGGCCATGTCGGCCCAGTCCGATGCGGCCGGAAGTGTGGTCGCGTCGGTGCCGGAGACGAATCCACCGAAGACAGACGACAAGCCCCAAGTCTGGGCGTCAGTCGAAGGGCCCGCGACAGAACCAGCGCTCGCCGAGCCCGGTGGTCCCAAGGCCGGCCAGCCGGCCACGGAGTCATTGGTGGATCGTCTGAAAGCCAAGTTCTTCTCGAATGGTCCAGCGCCGCGTCCCTATACGACGGCAGATGTCGTGCCGGATGAGCAAGGCGTCGTTCCCACCGACCCAATGGTACAAGGTCCGCCCACGCCGGCCGGGTCGCTCGACCGTGAGGCCCTCTTGGAGCGCATCCGGCTGGCCGGTCAGCAAGCGGCCGTCCCGACGACGGTCGTCTCTGCCGCGGTCGGTACGGAACGCGCGGAAATCTACTACAGTGATTTGGGGCGCCGCGACCCGTTCGAGCCGCTTCTCAAGGGACTGCGCTCGGGATTCCTCTCCGACGATCTCCCCAGCGTGGAGACATTGCGGATGGTCGGCGTCCTGCGGGATGAACAGGGGGCGATGGCGCTTCTGGAAGACATGGAAGGTCACAGCTATATCATGCGGGCCGGCGATGCCGTGGCCAATGGCCGCGTGCTGTCGGTCGGCGATCAACGCGTCCTCTTTACGGTTGATGAGTATGGATTCACGCGCACGGTCGCGTTGCAGTTGAGCGCGCGCGGCAGCGATCCGTCGAAGTCTCTGGGTGCGGCGACGCAAACCACCGAGCCAGTCCCGGCGACACTGCCGGAGTGAACAGGAAGGGGAAGGGATGAGCATGCGACTCGATACAGACCACCGGTTTAGACTTGGGGCGTGGACGGCGGCGTGGCTGGCCTGTCTTGTATGCCTCTTGGTGACCGCCACCCCATCCCCGGGCTCCGAGCCGATCAAGAACATCAATTTCCAGAATGCCGACGTGCGCTCGGTGCTGAACTTCCTGGCCGAATACGGCGGCGTCAACCTGGTTGCCGCCCCGAATGTCCAGGGACAAGTCACGCTCAACCTGAAGAACGTCGAATGGCGCCAGGCGCTGGAGATCCTCGCCCGTACCTACAATCTCAAGGTTGTGGAAGAGGAGGGGTTCCTGCGCGTCGTGCAACTCACGGATTACCTCAGGGATCAAGCGGATTTGGAGCGCCACAATTCCGAGCAGCGGCAATTGGTGGACCTGGAGACCCAACTGTTCAACATCAAGAATGCGAACGCCAAAGACATGGTCAAGCCGCTAAGGTCGCTGACCTCGACACGCGGCAAAGTCGACGTCGATGAACGCACAAACACGCTTCTGGTCTCCGATGAGCCGGGAAACCTCACGCGCATCGAGAAGTTCGTGGCCGAGCTGGATCGGGAGACCCGCCAGGTCAAGATTTCCGCCAAGTTGCTGGAAGTGTCCTCCGATTTCGTCGACGAACTGGGCATCAGTTGGAGTGGGACAGGTGACGGTCGGGACAAGCGCGGGTACGAATACCACAACGAGCTGAAGACCGACGGGGCCGAACGCGTGTTGACGCCCTACGGGCAGTACAAATTCTCGTTCATGCCCAATGGGTGGAATCTCGATGCCACGATCTCGGCCCTGGTCTCTTCGGGCAAGGGGAAGGTCGTGGCCCATCCCGAGATCACCACGGTCGACAACAAGGAAGCCAGGATTCAGGTCGGCCAGAAAGTGCCGATCAAGCAATTTTCCGCCTCGGGCGACGTCGTCATCACGTTCGAAGAAGTGGGGACGATCCTGCGCGTCACGCCGCACATTACGTCCGAAAACAGGATTCTCCTCTACATGAAGCCGGAGCGTTCAAACTTCCTCTTTGCCGAGGCGGGCGTGATCATCAACACGAACAACGCCGAGACGAACGTGGTGGTCGAGAACGGCCAGACCGCGGTCATCGGCGGCCTGACGACGCAGGACGAAGTCGTGACGACAACGGGGATCCCGGTGCTGAAGGATGTGCCGCTTCTGGGAGCCCTGTTCCGCTACAAGAAGACGAGCAACGAATCGCGCGATCTGGTCATCTTCGTGACACCGACGATTGTCGAGTCGGCGCTGATGGGCGCCGCCGACACACCGTCCTTCCCGGGCAAGTGACATCCCACGTCCATGCAGATTGGAACGCCCCGGCCTTGGCCGGGGCGTTTTTGCATTCCTGCATCGGTTGGCAATGCTGTAAGAGCGTCTAGCAAAATGAGAGGTTCAACGGGCGATGTGGCTTCGGCATGTGTCATGCACCGGCAACAGCCCCTCACCCTGCCCTCTCCCCAGAGGGGAGAGGGGAAGTCTAACCTCTCCCTCCGGGAGAGGTCGATCCGTCCGGAGGACGGATCGGGTGAGGGAGTTCTTTCGCCCGCTCATCTTGTCAGAGGCCCTAAGGAACATGATGCAAGAGAGCAAGAAGGGGCGTATCGCAATGCTCCCCTACAGGCGTCACCCAATGCAGGTACTTCTTTACTGGTGTACGCAGCACGGAGGACGCGGTGGTGCTCCGCGAAACGCTTCATTCACGCAGAGGACGACGTCCTGTACCGAGGCCACACCATCGCAGTTCAGGTCCGCTGCTGTGAATGGGCATGCCGCCGGCGGGTTGATACAGACGTCATCGTACCAAACAGAACCTTCTTGGGCCGAGATATCGAAGTAGGCCGGCGCTGCCATCCATGGTTCCTCTGGCCACAGAAACTCTCCCAGATACTGGCCGTCGAGCCAGAACATCACATGGAGTTTCGCATCACCTGGAGTCTGGAGGTAGCATTTCACTTCATGCCAAACCTCGAGGTCATAGCCGGGGAACGTTGTAGGACCGTCGGGATTGGACACCTGGAAGTCTCCGTTGGCAAGGAATCTGAATAGCTCCGGACAGGGGCAACACCACCAATCCTGACACCCCGTTCGAAGACCCATGGCGGCACGATACGGATGACAGCCGGACAGTGCCTCCGACCCGTTGCGCACGGCCATCGAGACGAACAGCGGCAGGCCAGAATAGGAGCGGTTGACTAACGCACCCCAACAACCTCCGACCTGCCCATACAGCTTCAACGATTTCGCGCCGATCTGAAACACGCCGTCATCGACTCCAATTCCGGCAGTGTTTCCCGTGCCGTACCACGGGGGAACGGGAGCTGCCCCAGTCGCATACGTATCGAATCCGTCACACAGGACAGGCCTTGTCCCCAAGCAGCTGTCCCGCCCAATGTCGCAATCAGCGATAGGGCAAGCGCAGCAAGCGACAGCAGTCTCGCGATTCTCATACATCCTCCTCCTGGCCTTTGAAGGCCATGTGCCGGTACGTTGTAGGTCGATCAACAGTACTACGGTGGACTAACCGCGACTCCGTGAGAGCATAACCCTGACAGGGGGGGGGCAAGTCAAGGACAATTCGTGAAGTATCTTTTGCAGAGTGGACTAAGGTAAGTGTGGCTCAGGCTTTAGCCAGGGTGTGCCGAGCTGTCACAAGCGATACTTTGCTTGACGGAAGACCGTCGGGCTCTGGCCCGCGGGGTGGGACATGGCTACAAAACCCACGAGATCCCTGCCGTACCGAACGAAGTGAAGCATTTCCTGTTGCTCTCTGAAAGGCTCAACAGCAGACCCTTCGCATCATCCCCGTCCTGACGGGCGGGGATTCGCTCAGGGTGACAGGGTGTTGTCTGGGAGCGGTAGGGGCGTATTGCCATACGCCCCTACGTTTGCTGTACTGGGTGCGCCACCCTCAATCCTGCATCGTCTCAAACGGGATCACAACGCCGATCGAAAAACCCTGGAAGCGCGAGGTCAGGTGCGCGCTCTCTTTTCCCTCGGTTTGATTCAGCCGCCAGACCTGATCGTAGAGCAGATCAACGGCGATGCCCCACTTGGGCGAGAAGAAGAAGTCGGAGCCGAGTAGACCACGCCAGCCGAAGCGCCCCTGTGAATCGGTTGTCTCCTCAGCAATGGGATCATCCTGGTTCATTCCCTTCCAGTTCACGTCCGTCGCAAAGACGTAGATGCCTATGCCAATCGCCGCACGGGGACGGAACAGGCCGAGCCGCGACGGATTCCCGGTCTGCAGGCCCAAGTGGAATGAAACGGCGTATTGGCTGGTGTTCTGATCAACCGGGATGTCGCGCCCGCCATAAACATCGATATAGGCGCGCTGGGTCTCGCTGGAGAAGAGCGTGGCATTGACATCGCCCCAGAGCATGACGGTGCGCAGTTGTGGAATCTGGTAGTTGGCCCGTAGCAGGAAGTTCGGACCGGGATCGGAGTACTGGGTCAACGACCCCTGTGGCCACATGCCGCCAATCCCAAGCGTCAGATCTCCAAACGCGGTCGCCTGAGCCGGCGCCGCCATGATTCCGGTGGTCAGGGATGCGAGTATCGGGAGTGTTCTCGACCAAGTACGTGCCGTCATCGTTCGCTCCTCTATAGAGGCGGGCAGGCGCTTCATGAAATCCACTGAGAACGACCGTGTCAAGCGCCGTTCGTCATCGCGGGTCGGCGCCGTTATAACATGCTGGGCTACAGGACAATACGGGACCCCGTTCATCGGCAGGTTCTTCTCGCTGCCCGTCGACATGGTGGTGGTCTCGCAAGCCACTTCACCCCAAGAGGATAAGGGCCATCATGCCGATCTTTTCTATTGACAGGAATCACGCGAAGTCATACACTCGTACTCGTTGCCCCCCTTGGGGTTTGGTGCGGCTTGCGAGCGTGTATACAAAGAGTCCGACAGGCCCGGGTGACCGTCGGCGAGGAGACTGTCGGCGAGATCGGCCCCGGCCTGTGCGTGTTGGTCGGCTTCAAGATTGGGGATGGAGAGAATCTCATTGCGCCGATGGCGCAGCGGATCGCGCACCTGCGCGTGTTTGAAGATGACGCAGGGCGTATGAATCTGTCGCTGACTGATCTCGGATTCTCTGTGCTCGTTGTTTCGCAGTTCACGCTCTACGCCGACACTCAGAGGGGACGTCGCCCATCCTTCACGGACGCGTTGGCGCCCTCGCTGGCGGAGAAATACTACTTGAAGATGGTCGAGACGTTTCGGAGTATGGAAATTCCAGTGGCGGCCGGGCGATTCGGCGCCAAGATGCTGGTGGAGATTCACAATTGGGGCCCGGTGACTTTGATCCTGGAGTCGTAGTCAGCGAATCGTTGGATGATCAAGGGGATTCAGCCACGGGGGAGCGGGCGCATTCATGGCGCTATTCGATCCGGGGATCGTATGCGCTTGCGGCGCGTGATGGCGGGGCGAACCGTGTGGCTGGCCTCGGCCTCGCCGCGTCGCCGGGCGATCCTGCGCGCCTGTGGCATCAGGCATGGCACCATCGAGCATTCCCTGCATGAGCCGGCACCGCATGGCCCGGATTGGCGCGCATGGGTACGCACATGGGCCCGTCGCAAGGCCGCGCATGCGGCGCGTGCCATCGCCGGGGGTTGGGTGATCGGATCCGACACCATCGTCGTCAGCGGCGGCAAGGGGTTGGGAAAACCGAAAGACAAAGCGGAAGCGCAGGCGATGCTCCGTCGCTTGTCCGGACGTACCCATCGGGTGTATTCCGGTGTGGCCATCGTGGATGCGGGCACGGGGAAGTCCGGTGCCGGCTCATCGTGCACCCAGGTTTGTTTCCGTCCCTTGGCCGATCATGAGATCGCGCATTACGTTCGCACCGGTGAGCCGCTTGACAAGGCGGGGGCCTACGCCATTCAGGGAGGCGCGCGGGCATTCGTCACGAGCATCGATGGCCCGCTGGATGGAGTGATCGGCCTACCAATTGGGACACTGGTGCAGATTGCGGGGCGTCTGTCGTGGTGAACAGTCGCCCCATGAAGAACGGCCGCACGGCCGGTTCGCGCAATGGGGCCACGTCGGAACCCTCAGCGGTCCATCCAGTCGGGACGCGCATCGACATCGCCCCGCCGGAAATCGACATCGCCAAGGATCGTCTCGGCGCGACGCTCAGCGCCCGGCGTTTGGCCCTCGGCCTCAGAGTGGAAGACATCGCCGAGGATATCAAAGTCCGCCAGGAGTATATTCGCGCGCTCGAGCAGGAGGAACTGCACCGGCTGCCGACCCCGCAACACGCGCGCCTGTTCGTCAAAGCGTATGCGGAACGGCTGGGATTGAACGTGGCGGAAGTGTACGCGTTGCATGATCTTTGTGAAAGCCCGGTGAAGGTGAAGGCCGCGGCCGAAACGGCCCCGTCACCCCCGAAAGAACCGAAGGAGCCGACCGGCGGACGGGTGACTCCGACATGGATCTGGGTGGCCGGATCGATAGTCATCGTCGTAGCCGTCCTCTCCGCATGGTTCTTCTCCCGCGGGCACGGTGACACAGAGCCGGCGCCGGAGGGTCGTGGCGCTGCACCGGTGCACTCTGATACTGTCACTGCCCCGGTCACCGAGCCGACCGTCCCGGCACGGCCGGTGGTTCCACCCCTGCGGCTTGTTCTGGATCTGTCTCGCGATACGTGGGTGAGAGTCGTTGCGGATGGAGATACGATTGAAAGCAGGATCGCGAGGGTCGGCGAACATATCGAAGCATCGGCGCAGGTGCGCCTCGAGTTGTCCCTGGGCCATGCCGTGGGTGTTGCGGCGGCCGTCAATGGTGCGGCCGTGACGCCCGTAGTGGCACGAGCCACCGCTCCGGGCGGGTTGGTCATTACGCCCGATTCGTTGGTTGCGTGGTTTGGTCCGAACGGAGCCGTCGGCCGGTCGGATACCGTACTGGTTCCGGCCGAACAAGAGACCACCGGCTCCGGAGGCCCCTAAGCGACGTGAGCGTCCCTGCGATCTCGGAGGGCATATCGACATGATCAAGCAATGGATCATCCGTTGGTGGGCACGCCACGATCGTCCGCGGGAGTTCACCTTTCCGGGCGACCTGCAACAGGCCCGACGGGTCCTGGTGATGATGCCGACCGATATCGAAGCGATGCGCCAGTCCGAGTTCTTCCTGGCGCGCCTGCCGCAGGCGTTTCCCAAGGCCAAGGTTTCCTTGTTGTATCCGCCGAAGAGCCTGGCGCCGCGCTTCTACAATCCCTATGGATTCGCGGCCGTCGTTCCCACTTCGTCGCACGTCGGCTGGTGGGGGATGCCCCGGCGCCCGTTCCTCAACGAATTGTTCCACGAGCCGTACGATGTCCTCATCTCGCTCAACAAAGAACTCACCGTATTTCATGCGGTGGTGGCCGTCGCCTCCCAGACGCCGGTCCGCATCGGCCTACCCGACGGTATGGGCCATCCGTTTGTCACCGTCGAGTTGCGCCATGGCCGGGTGGCCGCCGACGTCAAGACGGAGTTCATACTGTTCGTGGAGATGATCCGAAAACTCGCGGCCACGCCATCACCGACGGCGGTTTGAGACCGGAGAATTCAATCGCGCTCGTCCATCGCGCAGATCGGCAGACATCATGTATTTGAAACGGATTGAACTGGCCGGCTTCAAGACCTTTCCGGACAACATGGAGGTTGTCCTCTCCCCCGGTGTGACCGCGGTCGTCGGGCCCAACGGCTGCGGGAAATCCAACCTGATGGACGCCGTGCGCTGGGTGCTCGGCGAGCAGCGGCCGCGGATTCTGCGCGGCGGGAAGATGGAAGAGGTGATCTTCAGCGGCACACCGCAGCGGGCCGGATTGTCCGCGGCGGAAGTGACGTTGATCATTGACAACCACTCCGGTCGTCTTCCGACCGAGTTTGCCGAAGTGGCGGTGTCGCGGCGGATCGATCGCTCCGGCGAGAGCGAGTACCGTCTGAACGGGACGCCCTGCCGGCTGAAGGACTTTGCCGATCTCTTCCTCGACACCGGAATGGGATCGCACGGCTATGCCGTGATCCAAGCCGCGATGATCGATGCCATTCTCTCCGAGAATCCGGATGAGCGGCGATTTCTGTTCGAGGAAGCGGCGGGCGTCTCCAAGTACAAGCTGCGTCAGCGGGCGGCGTTGCGCAAGATGGAAGCCACCGAGCGGGACCTGGTGCGTCTGATCGACCTGAAGAACGAAGTGGCGACCCGTGTGCGCTCGCTGGCACGTCAAAAAGGAATGGCGGAGCGGCACCGCACGCTGCGTGAGGCGCAGCGGACGATTGAGGTCATCCTGGCATCGCGCGAGTATCGTCTGTTGCGCGCGCAGGCAACCGACCGCGAGCGGGAGCACATGTCGGCGCGCGAAAAGGCGCTGGCGGCGGCGGCGCAGTGCGATGCCCTCGACCTGGAGGGACAGAAACTCCATCTCGCGGTCGATGAGGCGGAACGGATCGCCCAAGCCGTCAATGATCGGCTGGCCGAGGTCACGGGGCGCTGGCACACGCACGAAACGGAGCAACTGCGTCGCGAAGACCACAAACGGCATTTGCAGGAGGAACGCGAGCGTCTTGCCGAGCGACAGAATGTGATCCGCGCGCGTGCCATCGAGGCGGAAGGGCGCGTCACCGAGGCCACCAGACGGCACACGGACACGGGCGCCGCCTACGACGATATCGTCCGACGGGCCGTGGCCGCCGAAGAACAATTTCGGTCTATCCAACAGGAAGCGCAGCGATCGGCCAACGACGTGGAGCGGCGCCGTCTCGAGTGGCAGGTCACTCAGGAGAGACATGTTCGTTTGACGTCCCAGCGTGACGCTGCCAGTCAGCATCGGGCGGAAGCCGAACAACGCCGCCGGGTTCTGGAGCAGCGCCTGGACCAGTCGTCGTCGTCGATTTCACAGGCCGCGACGGAGCTGGTGCAACTGGAGTCCGAGCTCTCCGACGTGCGGGTTCGGTTGGATGCGGCCCGCGCTGAAGTCACAACCGCCGAAGCGGCGTTGGCCGAGCAAGAGACGGCTCGGACCCAGAGCGTCGAAGAGATGCATCGCCATGGCGAGCGGGTGGCCCACCTGCAATCCGGGCGGGATATGCTGGGGGCGGTGATCGCGCGGGGTGAAGGACTGGGGCGGGGAGCGGCGTGGATCCTGTCGGATGCGGAGCGCTGGTGCGGCCGTGTCGTCGGCTGGATCGATCGGCTGAGACCCGCAGCGGAGTGGCGACATGCCGTCGAGGCGGTGCTCGCCGATAAGGTTGGTGCCCTGTGGTGCGAGGATCCCGAGGTCGCGCGCTCGCTCGTCGCTCATTTGTCGCAAGGATCCTTCGGACGCGCCACGGTCCTGGATTCCGCGCTGCTGTCGCCGCAAGGCACGGCGCATCCTCCGGTGACCGATCCCGGCTTCGTCGGGTGGTTGGTGGACCAGATCGAGTGTGACGATCCTGACCGGCCGTGGATTGAGGGGATCTTCGGCGGTGTGGCGTTGGCCGACTCACTGGAGAGCGCCCGGCGGTTGTTCACGGCGTTGTCGGGCCGGCACAGTGTGGTGACGCGCGACGGCGTGCTGATCGCACCGCCGGGGAGTGTCTCGGCCGGAATGGAGAGCGCCGAGCCTATTGTTGGCCGCGCGGAGCGGCTTCGCGATCTGGATGCTGAACTCGCATCGGCGGAACGAGCGCTTGGAGCAGCCCGAGTTCGCATCACAGACTTGGATGCGCGTCTGTCGCAGGAGCGCGAGACCTGCGCGCGGCACCGTTCGCGGGTGTCCGAGTTGGAAAAAGAACTCTCGGCGCGGCTGCTGGCCTACGAGCGTGAGCGGACGCGTCTGGACGAAAATCGACGCCAAACGGAGGAATTGGCCGGAGAACTGAAGGTGATCACCCAGGAGTCCGGCGACAGTGCGACGATGGATGATGACTCCCTGACCAAGCTCAAGGAGGAAGTCGATCGCCTGGCGGCTGAGCGGCAGAATGCGGAGGACAAAGCCGCAGACGCCGAGCAACGGGCCCATGCCGCCGCGGCATCCCTGAATGCCATCCGGGTCGAGACCGTGGAGGCGCAGGCACGCCGCGATGCCGCCGCCACGGAAATCCGGCGATATCGCGACATGGCAGCCGAGCTCACAGCCGAGGAGGAATCGACCCGCGACCGCGATCGGCTGATGACCGAGGAGATCGCGGCGTTGGATCGCCGGATTGTCGAGGCGGTCTCCGAGCAACAATCGCTGGGAGCCGAGCGGGAACGGCTCGACAGGGAACGCCTCGACGCCCGCACGCTTGTTGCCACAGAAAAGGAAAGACTGTCGCACCTTGAGCAGAGACTGCGGGAATTCCGGCATCAACGCGAACAACTCGAGTCGCAACGGGCACAGATGGAGTTGGAGCTCTCCGGTCTGCGCTTGGGCGCCGAGCAATGCCGCCGTCGTATCCTGGAGGCGCATCAGATCGACTTGGAAGCCGCCGCCATCGATGACCCACCGGAATCAGACGAGGAGTTGCAACGCAAGTCCGAGTCGCTGGCCCAATCGATCGAGCGACTGGGGCCGGTCAATCCGCTGGCGCTCGAGGAGTATCAACGCGAGAAGGAACGCTGGAGCTTCTTCGAGCATCAAGTGGGAGACTTGCGGCAGGCGAAGGCGTCGCTGACCGAAACGATTGCGGAGTTGAATCGAACGGCCGGGGAGAGGTTCGCCGAGACTTTCGCGACGGCTCGGGCTCATTTCCAGGAGGTATTCACCGAACTGTTCCGGGGCGGCGAGGCCGATGTGCGGCTGTTGGAGCCGGAGCGACCGTTGGAATCACCGATCGAGATCTTTGCGCGTCCCCGTGGCAAGAAATTCGTCGGTATCCGGCAACTTTCGGGCGGGGAACGCGCTCTGACGGCGCTGGCGTTGCTCTTCGGTCTCTATCTGGTCAAGCCGAGTCCCTTCTGCATCCTTGATGAAGTCGACGCGCCTCTGGATGATGCCAACTGCGGTCGCTTCCTGCGTCTGGTTGACCGCTTCAAGGTCCGGACACAATTCATCATCGTAACCCACAACAAGCTGACCATGGAAGCCGCTGATGTCCTCTATGGTATCACAATGGAAGAGCCGGGCATCTCGAAGATCGTCTCGGTGCGTCTCGACCGCGCCGGCGAGGACGGCGGCGAGCCGGGATTGGCCGAGCCGCGCTTCGCCATCGCCGCCAATGATCCCGAGGCGACAGAAGTCGATTCTGCCGTCGAAGCGACGCGACCGGAGTGACCCCGGATCATTCATCTGTGCCACACCCGAAGGGTGGAATCAGCGCCACGAATATCACGAGTCATATCAGTGCGTAGTTTCTTCCAACGTCTCAAACAAGGACTATCCAAAACCCAGCGGGGGCTGACCGAACGGATCAAGGAAGCGGTCGGGCTGGCGCCCAAGCTGGATGACGATCTGTTTGCCGGCCTCGAATCGGCGTTGATCGCGGCCGACTGCGGCGTTGATTTGGCGGCCGAGATGACGGCGACCGTCAGGGAACAGTGTGCGCAAGATCGTCTGGTCGATCCGGATGCCATCACCGCCCGGTTGAGAGCGGTCATGGCGGACGTGCTACGCCGTGTGGAACGGAAGCCGGAGTCGACCATGGGCCGTCCCCGTGTGACGGTCTTCGTGGGCGTCAATGGTTCCGGGAAGACGACGTCCATCGGCAAGATCGGGTGCCATTATGCGCGGGCCGGACGGCGCGTCATGTTCGCCGCCGCCGATACGTTCCGTGCCGCAGCGGGCGAGCAGTTGGAGATTTGGGCTCAGCGTGCCGGGGCACAACTGGTGAAGTCGGCGCCCGGGGGCGATCCGGCAGCGGTCGCCTACGATGCGGTCGTCGCGGCCACCGCGCGGCAAATGGATGAGGTCCTCATCGACACGGCGGGGCGTCTGCAAAACAAGGCCAATCTCATGGCCGAGCTGGCGAAGGTGAAACGCTCGGTCGACAAGGCACGCGGCAATGCCGCCCCACCGGCGCACGTTCTCTTGGTGATGGATGCCACCACTGGGCAGAATGGCTTGTCGCAGGCCGCCGAATTCACCCGCGCGGTCGGCGTCGACGGCATCGTCCTCACCAAACTCGACGGCACCGCCAAAGGGGGCATTGTGCTGGCCATTGCCCACCACCTGAAGATCCCCGTTCTGTGGATCGGTGTCGGCGAGACGGTCGATGATCTGGAGACCTTCGACCCGGAGGAGTTCGTCGCCGCGCTGTTCGACTGATGGCACGACCCTCACCGATCGCGGACAAGGGGTCAAGCCCCTTGTTTACCATGGATATGATCTCCACGCCCAGGACGACGGAATCGTGATTCCCTCTGTAGGGGCACGGCCTGCCGTGCCCGAGACCTCGCATTTGCTGAGGACAGGGGGCTTTGAGCCCCCTGTCAACGCACCATGAAGATCCTCTTCGTCGCCGTCGGTTCACCTCGCGCCCAGTGGGCCAAGGGCGCGCTCGAACACTACCAGCGTTTCCTTGCCAAGTACGCCACCTGCGAATGGCGATTCGTCCGCGCCGCGCCGTCGAGCGCGTCGAATGCGGTTGAGATTCGCCGCATCGAGGCTGAGCGAATCTTGGAAGTAGTCGCCAACGCCGATGGCTTCAAAGTCGCGTGTGATTCCACCGGACACGCACTCGAGACCGACGCCTTTGCCCGCCTGTGGCAGAAATCAACCGACACGCGCAGGGGCCGGGCCGTGGTGGTCGTCGGCGGTGCATGGGGATTGGACGCGAAGGTGCGCCAGTGGGCCGATTGGGTTTGGTCCTTCGGGCCACTCACGCTGCCGCACGAGGTGGCGCTCATCGTGGCAGCCGAACAGATCGCCCGCGCCCTGTCCATCCTGCGCGGCGATTCCTATCACAAGTAGGGGCGTCCCACCATGCGCCCCAGACGTTCATTTAGTTGTTTGAAGCGGTCACCGCTGCCGTACGAAGCCGGCGCCAGCGGCCCAACTGGCGCGACCAAATACTGATCAAGGCCACCAGCAAGAGCGCCGCGCCGACCCAGTGGAGGACTGTGAAGGTCTCGGGAGATTCAAAGTGTGCGATCTTTGGCGTCCAATCCATAGAACCGAAGGCGGCATTGACGATGAGCCCCAGCGCGACACTCGTGACGATAAGCACGGCGAGATAGATGACGGTCTGGCGCCGTCCCAAAAGGCGCGCAATGGCGAGCCACGAAGCAATGTTCGTAGCGGGGCCGACCAGCAAAAAGACGAGCGCTGCGCCGGGGGTCATCCCCTTGGCCAATAAGACGGCTGCGATCGGTGTGGATGCCGAGGCACAGATATAAAGGGGCACACCGAGCCCGATGACCATGGCCATCTGACCGAGTGTTCCTGAACGGACGAAGATGTCATTCGGCAGCACCGTCGCCAGCGCACCGGAAATGACCATCCCCAACACCAGCCAGTTGGCGATGTCCGGGAAGAAATCCCGCAGCACGTAGCGGAATGACCCGACCAGACGCGACCACCATGAGTGACCGGTCTCGCAGTTGTCCTCACCGCACACGGCGCACGATTCGACTTCAGCCGACACCGTCTTGTCAGCGCGGCGCGGCAGCAGTTCCACCAGCAGGCCGGTGCAAACGGCGGAGATGAACGCCGCGATCGGACGCAGGATTGTCATCAGCGGGTTGATCAGCGCATAGGTGACCGCGATCGAATCCAGACCGGTCTCCGGCGTCGAAACGAGGAAGGAGATCGTGGCGCCATCCGAAGCGCCGCGTTTCTTGAGCGACAGTGCCATTGGCACGACCGCGCATGAACAGAGAGGAAGCGGAATTCCCGCCAAGGCGGCCTTGATGGTGGAACCGATGCCGCGCCGCCCGAGGATGCGTTCGATACGCCCTTTGGGAAACAGAGCATGGACACCGATCGCCGCCAGAAGCCCCAAGACGATGAAGGGCGCCATCTGCAGCGCGATGCGCGAAGTCTCCCGCAGGAAGATGATGAACCAGGTGTCGGTCATGGCACCAGCACTCAAGTCAATACGCGTCGGCTGCGTGTGACCGTTGACCTATAACCCCAGCAGCTTCCGGTCGCCGCCGTGGTTCTCTGTCAGTCGTCATAACACATTATGTTCAAGTGGCTTAATCACGTCTTCCTGTGCCGTTTTTGCGTGGCAGAAAGAAATCTGCAAGCGGTCGGAAACGACCTGCGTAGCATTATGCGGTGATTGGCGAAATACCGAAGGACGCCGACGTGTCGATTAATGATATCTTCAAAGCACTGGGGGACCCGACACGACGAGGGATTCTGGGCCTGCTTCGCCAAGGTGACATGACGGCCGGGGAGATCGCCGAGCGATTCCCGCTGGCGAAATCTACGTTGTCGGGTCACTTCAATGTCCTGAAACACGCAGGCCTCATCGTGCCGGAGAAAAGAAGCACGACCGTCGTTTACAGTCTGAACGCGTCGGCATTCGATGAAGCCGTGGCAGCGATTATGAAGCTGTTCGGCGTCGGCGAACGCCTCGCGCCCAAGTCGGAGGAGATGGAATCATGAGGACTCTGGAGACGCATTGGCAGACGGAACTGCCCATGTGGCTGGTCTTGGCGGCGATGTTCGCGCTGGCACTGGTCACGTGGTCTTGGGCTCCGGAACGGATCCCGATGCACTGGAATCTGCAGGGCCATATCGATCGCTATGGTGGAAAGCTTGAGGGATTGTTGGCCATCCCGCTTCTGGCCATTGGTATCTATCTCTTGATGCTGCTCCTCCCGCGGATCGATCCCGGTCGTGCCAACTACCCGCTTTTCAGCGGTGCCTATCTTGTGATCCGTACGGCGATGGTCGTGTTCCTGGCGCTGATCTACGGTGTCATTCACCTGTGGATCAGGGGGCATGAAGTCGCGGTGCAGACGGTCGTGCCGATTCTGGTTGGCGGCTTCTTCATCGTGATCGGCAACCTCCTGGGCAAGATCCGTCCCAACTGGTTTCTCGGCGTGCGCACTCCCTGGACTCTCTCGAGCAAGACGTCCTGGTCCAAGAGCAACCGTTTGGCCGGGTGGCTGCTGATTACCTCCGGGCTGCTGACCGCCGCGGTGGGGATTCTGCAACCGACTTGGGGGATATGGCTCATCATCGTCAGTCTGGCGGCACTTGTCCTGATCGTGACCCCGTACTCGTACTTCGTCTGGCGTCATGATCCCGAGAGAGTCCCACCCGCGGGATCGTCGCCCGCGGAAGAGAGATGACGTCCCGCCGTTGAGCTTCTGGGGCACGGCATGCCGCGCCCTGCATTTGGGCGTGTGATTGCGTCGGGGAGAGCCGCTGTCTCGCCCGAGGCAATTCGGCAGGTTCCCTATCTGACTGAAATGCAGAGGCCAGGGCCGCAGCGGCGTGCCCGCTGCTAACGCAATAGCACCATCTTGCGCGTCACGGCCTCCCGGTCGGTGACCAGACGGAAGAAGTAAACGCCTGTTGGAACGTTTCGGCCGTCTGCATCGGTGGCATCCCAAGTGACATGGTGACGACCGGACGAGAAATAGCCGCTCTCCAGGGTGCGCACGGTCCGGCCCAGGATGTCGAAAACCGCTACTTGGGCCGTGGCGTCGATTGTTAGGTCAAAGTAGATTTCTGTGGCTGCGTTGAAGGGATTCGGGTAGTTCTGCTCCAGCGATGCTGTCCGCGGCAACGGGTCCCCGGACTCCCCACCGCCGATGGCGGCTGCCCGGTCCACAGTGATCGTGCCGGTCATGCCGAATTCACAGTGGGGGATGCAGTAGTAGGGAAAGGTCCCGACTTGGGAGAACTGGCGCTGGTATGTCGTGTGCCCGGCGTCGATGACCTGGCTCCAGAGTCCGTCGGGCGAGCAGGGCGATCCCGAGGTCGTTGTGTGAGTTCCGCCGACGCGTTGCCACCTGACCGTGTCTCCCTGCATGACGGTGAGGTTCTTGGGGCTGAAGGAGAAGTCCTGCACGTTGACGACCCAGACGGTCGCCGACGCCGGGATGGCAAAGAAAAGAAACCCCGCCGCGGCGAGACTCAGACGCATGATCTTCATCGTTCCTCCGGATGTGTCGGTTCCCACGCCCCCAGATGGGCGTCTGACGATGCAACCGCAGATACGCGACTTTTGTTCTCTTTATTCTGTCCGGTGGCAAAGCGGACCGTCGTTCCGGGGCCGATGCACCCATCGGTGGCTTGACAACGATGTCGAGTCGGGTTAAAATATTTCGTTTGAATCGGCGGCGGTGCTGAAGCCGGTTGGTCTTGTTGTCGACGTAGTACCGACGGAATGGGGAAACAGGTTCTTCGCCGGCGTAACTCAGATGGTAGAGTAGCTGATTTGTAATCAGCCTGTCGGGGGTTCGAGTCCCTTCGCCGGCTTGGGTTTGGGTTGCCACGGGCTTGTGGTGTGAGTAGATTCCATGTCTGGGTGAACAGGGGGCTTAAGCCCCTTGTCCTCGCTTAGAACTGGGTGGGCAAGGGCATCGGACCCTTGTCTCTCGTACGGAGAGGTACCCAAGTGGCCAAAGGGAGCAGACTGTAAATCTGCCGGCGGACGCCTTCGGAGGTTCGAATCCTCCCCTCTCCACCATCGTTTAATCCGCTACAGCACAGCCCCTTACATCGCCAGCGACGCTCGCAGTGTCTCCGAACGCGCGCTATTGGTGCGCGCGTCGCGACGCCCAATCGTTTCCGTTCTTCGAGGATGGTCCTCGTGAGGACGGCGCTCGTCCGGGAGCGACGCTGGGCAATCGGGGTTGTCGCACGGGGTGGGCAGCGGTACATTGGTGTCCGTTCGAGTTGACCTGCGCCGGCACTGGTCACGATTGGCCGAACAATCGTCACTCAGGTTCACCATTGAGCCATGAAGCCATGAAGCTACCCTCCATTCAACAGGTTGCGCGAGAGTCGATCGTCGCGGTCCGGCGCTTTCCTCTTGTTCTCATCGCTGCGGTTGCCGCAACCGTGTCGGCGCTGATGATTGTCGATTACGAAGGGCCGCCGACAACCAGTATCCTCTTCAAGATCCTGTTCGCGTCAATCCTGGGATTCCCGCTGCTGCTCGCGTCCGCTCTGGTCGCGGAAAGGCGGGAATGGCCGAAGTCCATGGCGTGGGGAGTTCCAGTGATCTGTGTGGTCCTGCTGGCCGCCTATGCTCTGACTGTACCCGCGAGCATCCCCACCGCGCCGCAACTCCATCTTCTACGGCTTCTGATCCTCTTCCTGGCATTCTGCCTGCTGGTGGCGACCGCCCCGTACGCCCAAGTGAAGCAGTTGAACGGGTTCTGGCAATACAACAGGTGCCTTGTGCAGCGCATCCTCCTCGCCGGCCTGTTTTCCCTCACGCTCTACTTGGGTCTGGCGCTGGCGTTGGCGGCGGTCGATCAGCTTTTCGGGATTGATGTTCCCGAAAGACGCTATGGCGAGCTGGCACTGGTCATCCTCGGCGTTTTCGCCACTTGGTTCTTTCTGGTCGGGGTGTCCAAGGACTTGGATGCTCTGGAGACTCTGACGGACTACCCTCGGGTACTCAAGGTCTTCGGCCAGTACATTCTCTCACCGCTGCTGGTTGTCTATCTCGTCATCCTGTATGCGTACATTGTCAAGATCATTGTCGAGTGGAGTTGGCCGAGAGGCATGGTGAGCGGCCTCATCTTCGGTTTTGCGTCAACCGGCATTGTCGCCTACCTGCTGCTCCATCCCATCCGCCATGAGAGGGAGAACCGTTGGATCACGGTTGCCGCACGGTGGTTCTGGATCGCCATGATCCCGATGATCGTTGTGCTCGAACTGGCGATCTGGCGGCGGGTGTCGGAGTACGGGATCACGGAGAACCGGTATTTCGCTCTCGTCCTGGGCGGGTGGTTGGCGGCGATGGTGGTGTACTTCTTGGCCGCCAAGACCAAGAGCATCAAGGTCGTCCCGGCCTCGATCGGTGTCCTGGCGCTGCTTGTGAGCTTCGGTCCCTGGGGCGTGTTTCGTATCTCTGAGCGAAGCCAAGTTGGACGTCTTGAGAAGTTGCTCACGCAGAATAATCTCCTGATCAAGGGGAAGGTGCAGAAGGCACAGACGGCCATTGCCCAGGCCGACGCGGCGCAGATCAGCTCGGTTGTCCGGTACTTGCAGCAGAATCACGGATACGCGCAGATCCAGCCGTGGTTCAGTCAAAGTCTGAAGCGGGACTCGGCCGGTATCGGACTGATTGACCAGCCGCCCGCGAACGTGGTCGCTTATCTCGGCGTCGAATACTCGGAGGCCCCGATCTTCTGGGGTGGCAGATCCCGCAGACTGCGGGCGAACATGAAGCAGGCGCTCAGTATCGGGGAGTACGATCACCTGATGGTGGTGCAGCGATTGGGCGCCCTGACGCCTGATACCACCCATGTGGAGGAAGGTGTCACCTGCGTCATTGACTCAAGTCTTGAGGTGATCACCGCGAGACTGGTGGATGGCGGGGCCATCGTCGATTCGGTGCAAATCAGACTGCGACCCTTGGTGGATTCACTGCTGAGAGAGTATGGCGCGCTCGGCAGGGACGACATACCGGTTGAGCGAATGTCCGTCGAAGCAGCAACGGCGGCGATGAAACTGAGAGTCGTTCTCCTGAGCATAGAGGTTCGCAGAGACGGTGACGATCTGAAGCCCATCGCCTATGACGCCCTGACCCTCTATTCGCGGACCCGGCAATAGCCATGCCACAGTTCCATCGAGGTTGTTCTGACTCAGCAGGTTGCTGAAAGACGCAGAAAATGTGGATCGGTCCCACCATTGTCATCCTGCGAAGCGAAGGATCTGCTGTTTCTCCCTACGACACCAACAGCAGATTCTCCGCCCCGCCCAAGAGCGGCGGGGCTCAGAATGACATGGATGGGCCTTTTTCAGCATCCTGTTAGATTGGCTTGAAGTGACCCTCCCCCGATTCGGTTGACACCTCATAAGCGCGGTTGGATACTACCGCAGGAGGTGTTCGATGACCGGGAAGCGTCGGAAGTTCACGGCGGAGTTTAAGGCAGAGGCGGTCCGGCTGGTGGC